>JBDSTO010000194.1:0-17297 GCA_039928255.1 Aestuariivirga sp.
GAAGGCGACAGCCATGTCGAATGGTTTGAAGGCAACTTCCAGTCTTATGAAGAAGACAAGAAGCGCAGGCTTGGAGAAGATTCAGTTATGCCCAAGCGCATAAAGTACAAGAAGTTTGCGCGGTGAGGCAAAATACCAGGCAAATTATCAACTTGTGCTAAGCTTTTTTGCAACCTTGCAAGCGTAAGTATCACGTTCACCCCCCATTTGAGGGATTGTTTACCGCAGGTTTCAGGCTTACCCCAATCGCCACCGCTTAATTTGCGGACAATGGGGCGTGGGCAGTGAGACCAAGAATTCAGGCGGGGATGAATCGGCAAGTTTGCGTCGATACTAGAGGGCAGACTCTTTCCTTAATTCTTGGTCAATTAATGGGGGTAGCTTTCCTCGAGACGTGTGGCCTGCGCAGCAAAACTGCCGCCCAATTCACGTTTCGCTTTTGTACCCGCAGTTTGTTTGTGCCTCAGTGCTGATGGTTTGAGCTGGTTTCAAGACGTGAAAACTACAGTTCAAACGCTACAATTGTTGGGGCTTGCAGCAGCAGCGGTTGCTTCCTCGGGCAAGGTAATTTTTGCCAACGAGTCCTTCAAAGCGGAAGATGTGCCCTGGACGATCCGTGCTGGAAATACCATCGCGCTGTTTGATGTGGTTGCCAACGAACGACTGCAACAGGCGTTGGCCGGGATTTCGCGGCAATCTAACGTGCAGTCAATTCCCCTGAATCATAATCCTGGAATTGTACGGCACGTCTTGCATGTGTTGCCTGCTCGTCAGCAAAATTTGGAAGGGACCGAAAACGTTTTCGCCATCTTGGCGATAATGAGTGCCTCCTTCAAAGGGGGTTCTCTCGCCTTGTTGCAAAGTCTCTTTAATCTTACGCCAGCGGAAGCGGCTCTCGCCCAACGCATCGGCATGGGCCAATCGGTTGAAGAGATTGCGCAGTCGCACGGTCGCAGCGTTCACACATTGCGCAGTCAGCTGAAAAGCGTATTGGCCAAGACAGGATGCAGCCGCCAAGCTGAGCTGGCTTACATCCTCACGAGCCTCGTCCCGCCCGCTGATTGATTGCAACCCGGGCTGGGTAATGCAGTGAGGAGATTGTAGATTCTGAATGCTCCAGCGTGTATGTCGAAATCTGATAGTTAGTTTCACACTCAACTGAGACGCCGAGGTTAGTCCTCCGGTCTCGGAGGTTTTCAATGACCGATTGGCAACCCACCCAATATCTCAAATTTGCCGATGAGCGAACAAGGCCAGCGCGCGATCTTCTGGCACAAGTTCCATTGGACGAGGCGAAGGTGGTTTATGATCTGGGCTGCGGGCCGGGCAATTCCACAGAATTGTTGGTCAACGCGTTTCCCGGAGCCAAGGTGATTGGTGTCGATAATTCGCCTGAAATGTTGAGGCAGGCGATGGCCAGCCTGCCAGCGCTTCAGTTTGAAAGAGCGGATCTCGATTCTTGGACGCCAACAGAAGAGGCCGATCTTCTGTTTTCCAACGCCACCTTCCAATGGCTGCCCAATCATCTTTCAATTTTGCAGAAACTGCTGAAGGGCCTGAAGCCGGGCGGCGTTTTGGCACTGCAAATGCCGGACAATTTGTCAGAGCCAACACACCTGATGATGGCTGAAGCCTCACGCGACACGCCCTACGCGCTGAAACTGACCGATGCGGCCAGCGCTCGCGCACTTCTGCCGAAGCCTCATTTCTACTATGAAGTTTTAAAGCCGCATTGCGCACGTCTTGATATCTGGCACACCATCTACAATCACCCGCTCAAAAATCCTGGTGCAATTGTCGAATGGGTAAAGGGCACAGGTCTCCGACCATTCCTTGCTCCCTTGACCGAAGAGGAGCAGGGCGATTATCTCGCGCGTTATGAAACGTTACTCGCTAAAGCCTATCCGGCGATGGCAGATGGAACAGTTCTGCTGCGTTTCCCGCGCCTCTTCATGGTCGCCACAAAATAGATCACTTGGGAGTTTGAAACATGATCCGCCACACTGTCGTATTCGCCTTGAAACACGCCAAGGGTTCTCCCGCCGAAGCGTCCTTTTTAAAAGCCGCCGACGCGCTGGAAGCAATTCCCGGCGTTGAAAAGTTTGAAAAGCTGAAACAGGTGAGCCCGAAAAACAATTACAGCTTCGGCTTCTCGATGGAATTCAAGGATCAAGCCGCATACACAGGCTATAATGACCATCCAACCCACGTGGCTTTCGTGAAAGACCGCTGGGTGCCAGAGGTCGAAGCGTTCATGGAAATTGATTACACGGTTTTGGGATGATCGAGGAAGGAGCACCCAAGCTCCATTAAGGCTCTTGCTCCGGGGCCACATCGGCGCGGTAACCTTCAGCCCATGTTACCAGTGCCTGAAACCGCGCTGCTTTAAGCACTTGTTCCTCTGTCAGGCCTGGAAGAGCAAGATGCAGTGCTTCATGCAGCAAGGTTTCGAATTTCGCACGACCTCTCAGCCGAATATCTACCTCGATTTTTGGCAGCCGGCCATCTTCAGCCCACCAGGCGAGCCCGTCTGCTCGGAACCTTCCGAGCTTACGGTAACAGACCTGTGGAACTTTTCTTAAGTCAATCATTTGAACCATTTTGAGGTAAAGAACGGACCCAAATGTTTCTTTTAGGCTCTGCCCTGGAGGCAGACCTCAATTTCTACATTTTGAATCCGAATGCGTTGTTTTCGTGAGCCGTTTGGCCGGTAAGTCTACCCGTCGCGGCTATGGATATGAACTTACCCATTGGTCAACCCGGTCTCAACCTCTTTTCTCCCTAAAATGGTATTAAAATGAATTTCCGGCCCCGAGGAGTTCAATACCCGTTTAGGTTGTATTAGGATAATTTGAACTTATAGACTGTAAAACGGCAAGTGGGTACTGAATCCGGAGAAAACGCTCGGGACATGCCAATCACTACGACTATTTTTGTTTTATTTTCAATCGTTTGTTGTGATTTATGGTGGGAGCGACAGGGATCGAACCTGTGACCACACCGATGTGAACGGTGTGCTCTACCGCTGAGCTACGCTCCCGCTGGTGGCAAGGAGGCGGCTATAGGGCTCGGGCGACCCGGAAGTCAATATCAACTGGCGCTGCAGATGAAGCCACGTTGATCCAGAGCGAGGTTGTCACGTAAGCCGATAATGATGAAATTAATTTATGCATTCGGCATTCTCCTGATCCTGGGCGGCTTTGCCTATCACTTCGCGGCCTTGGAGGTTTTCTGTGCGCTGATGCCCAAGGATGCAGGCTCGCATCGGGTCAAATCCGATGTGCCCTTTGGCCCCGATGATCGCCAGAAACTCGATATCTATGCGCCTGCCACAGGAACTGGCCCGTGGCCTGTCGTTGTTTTTGTCTATGGTGGCTCGTGGAACTCAGGCAACAAGGAACCCTATGCTTTTGTCGGCCGAGCATTGGCCGCCCAGGGCTTCCTCACCATCATTCCGAACTATCGTCTGCATCCCAAAAGTCCGTTCCCCAGCTTTATCAAAGACACTGCGCTGGCTCTGGATTGGGCCACGCGCCATGCGGGTCTCTATGGTGGCGACCAGAATAATATATTTGCCGCCGGCCATTCGGCAGGAGCCTATAATTTGGCCCTTGCCGTGTTGGACAAATCCAATCTTGCCGAGTTGAACACCGATACGTCTGTGTTGCGTGGCGTGGTTACGCTGTCGGGTCCGTTCGACTTTCTGCCGCTGGATACCAAAGTTTCAATTGATACGTTTGGTGCGGTGCCCGATTTGGCAACGACACAGCCCATAAATTATGTGCGCGCCGATGCGCCGCCATTTTTGATCCTGCATGGAAGTGCTGACACCACGGTACGCCCGCGCAATGCGACAAGCCTGTTTGAAAAGCTCAAATCGGTGGGCGCCGATGTCAGCCTGAAAATCTATCCTGATATCGGGCATATCGGAATGATTACTGCTTTCGCGCGGCCTTTTCGGTATCGCGTATCCAGCCTTGCCGATACCGTGGCGTTCTTCAAAGCAAGGGTGAAATAAGCGGCCAAGCTTCGTTGTAATGATCAATGACATAGGTCGGATTGAAATGCGACACGTGTTTGTCCGTGTACCCGAACGAAACTGCAATGACAGGCACGCCGACATTTTGAGCGGTGCGGATATCGGTTTCACTGTCACCCACCATCAGTGAGTGATGAGCTTCGATACCAAGTCTCTTCATCACCTCATTATAGGGTTCCACTTTGGGCTTCATCACCGGCAGCGTATCGCCACCCACCACGGCATCAAAATATTGGGCGAGCCCCATTTCATTGAGCAGCTTGTGAGAAAGATTTTCAACCTTGTTGGTGCAAACACCCATTTTAATTCCGCGCGCCCGCGACTCATCAAGCAGTGGCAACAATCCCGGAAATACCTTGCTGTGGGTGGCGATGTTGTCACCATAATAAACAAGCAGCGCATCATAGAGCCGCTTCAACATTGCATCATCGACAGGTGCACCTGTTTCTGCAACGCCGCGCCTGATCAAATTCAAAGCGCCATGACCAACAAGGTGACGAAAACGATCCGCAGGGATGGCAGGGCGATCAATCAACGCGAGAACGTGATTTGTAGCGGCCATCAAGTCAGGCGCTGTGTCCACCAAAGTTCCGTCAAGATCAAATATCAGGGCTTTCAAAGGCATTGAATTTCCAACATGGCTGGTCTGTTTGTGTGCGGAAACTCCCTATGCTAAGCCGCAACCCTTGCCAAGCCCCGGAGTGTGATATGGATTTCGCCAAACCTAAAGCCTTGAAAGATATTTTGAAGGACAAAAGCCTTCTGAAGGACAAATGCTACGTCAATGGCGCATGGGTCGCCGGTGCAGCAACCATCAATGTCACAAACCCGGTCGATGAAAGTGTGATCGGCACGGTGCCAAAGCTCGGCACCGCAGAAACACGCGCTGCCATTGAAGGTGCTGAAAAAGCGCAAAAGGCCTGGGCCAAGAAATCGGCCAAGGAACGTTCAAACATCTTGCGCAAATGGTTCAATCTGATGATGGAAAATCAGGAAGACCTGGCCCAGATCATGACGGCAGAACAGGGCAAGCCACTGGCTGAATCCCGGGGCGAGATTGCCTATGGCGCGAGCTTCATTGAATTCTTCGCGGAAGAAGCAAAGCGCGTCTATGGCGAGACTATCCCTGTGCCTATGGCAAACTCCCGCGCGGTGGTGATCAAGCAGGCCATTGGCGTGGTCGCTGCTATCACGCCATGGAATTTTCCCAACGCCATGATCACGCGCAAGGCCGGACCTGCTTTGGCCGCAGGCTGTGCATTCGTCGTCAAACCCGCCGCCGAAACGCCGCTATCGGCTTTGGCGATTGCAGAACTTGCTGAACGTGCCGGTATTCCCGCTGGCGTCTTCTCAGTGTTGACGGGCAAAGCTTCTGAAATCGGCGGTGAGATGACGTCAAACCCCATCGTCAAAGCCTTGACCTTCACAGGCTCTACTGAAATTGGCCGCATGTTGATGGCGCAATGCGCCCAAACCGTGAAGCGCGTGGGTCTTGAACTTGGCGGCAATGCCCCCTTCATCGTGTTTGATGATGCTGATCTTGATGCCGCAGTGGCCGGAGCAATGGCTTCAAAATATCGCAACAACGGTCAGACTTGCGTTTGTGCCAATCGCATTTTGGTACAAGAGGGCGTCTACGAAAAATTCGCAACGAAACTTTCTGCAGCCGTTGCAAAATTGAATGTCGGCAATGGCGTGGGCGATGGCGTGACAACGGGCCCGCTGATCAACGCGGCCGCGGTCAAGAAAGTCCAGGAACATATTGCCGATGCAATTGCCAAGGGTGGCAAGGTCACGGTCGGCGGCAAGGCGCTGGGCGGCAATTTCTTTGAACCAACCATCATCACAGGCGTCACCCGCGACATGGCGGTTGCCCGCGAAGAAACTTTTGGCCCCGTGGCGCCGCTGTTCATGTTCAAGACGGAAGCCGAAGCTATCGAAATGGCGAATGCCACTGAATTTGGCCTGGCCTGCTATTTTTACACCCGCGACATCGGCCGCATTTGGCGGGTGGGCGAGGCATTGGAATATGGCATGGTGGGCATTAATGAAGGCCTGATTTCGACAGCTGAAGTTCCCTTCGGCGGCATGAAAGAATCAGGCATTGGCCGTGAGGGTTCGGCCCACGGCATGGAAGAATATGTGGAGATTAAATACATGTTGATGGGTGGTTTGGACAAATGAGTGCTGATACACAAAAGAAAGCCGCTGCTGAATTTGCCCTGAAGGTTGTAACCGACGGCGCGAAAATCGGGCTGGGCACGGGCTCTACGGCAAATTATTTTATCGAAGCTGTTGCCGAAAAAGTGAAGCGCGAAAAACTGAAGGTCGAATTTGTGCCCAGTTCGGCGCAATCCTATGCTTTGGCCCAGAAGCTTGGTTTGAATTTACGCAATCTGGAAGACATCCCATTCCTCGATTTTACGATTGATGGCTGCGATGAATTTGATTCCTCGTTTCGCCTGATCAAGGGCGGCGGTGGCGCATTGCACCGCGAAAAGCTGGTGGCGTCTTCCTCGCGCTTTGTCCTCGCCATTTGCGATGCGTCAAAGAAGGTGGACACGCTAGGAAAATTCCCACTGCCGGTTGAAATTTCAAAATTCGGCGTCAACGCCACGGCATGGAAAATTGAGCGCATTCTCACGCAAATGGGATGGGAAAAACCCAAAATGCGCCTGCGCGCGGGGGCCGACGGTAAACCCTTCGTCACGGAAATGGGAAATGCCATCATCGATCTTGATTTGCAAAAGATCCCCCAGCCTGAGAGGCTCGACGATGCCCTGAATGGTTTGCCCGGCGTCATCGAAACCGGACTTTTCATCGGTATTTGTGGTGTCGTGATTATGGGCACGGATAAGGGCGTTGTAGAATTGACCAGAGGAAAATGACCAGTTTCGACTATGATCTCTTTGTGATTGGCGCAGGCTCGGGCGGTGTTCGGGCAGCGCGGATTTCTGCCAAATACGGAGCCAAAGTCGCTGTGGCTGAAGAGTATCGTGTCGGTGGAACGTGCGTCATCCGGGGTTGCGTGCCCAAGAAACTATTCGTGTACGCCTCCAAATTTGCCGAGGAATTCGAAGATGCCGTCGGTTATGGCTGGACGACCGAGAAAGTCTCGTTCGATTGGCTGACTCTTCTTGAAAACAAGGACAAGGAAATTGATCGCCTGAACAAGGCCTATATTCGCAACCTCGAGGCGGCGGGCGCTGAACTGATCCAGGAACGCGCCACCATTGTGGATCGTCACACGGTGGCGCTTGCATCGGGCCGCAGGATCACGGCCAAATATCTCCTCGTCGCAACCGGTGCAGCACCTTTTGTTCCGAGGGGGTTGCCCGGCCATGAACTGGCCATTACGTCGAACGAGGCTTTCCACCTTCCGCGCCTGCCGCGCCGCATTGTCATTGTGGGCGGTGGTTACATCGCGGTGGAGTTCGCTGGAATTTTCAACGGCCTCGGTGTTGAGACAGTCTTGGTCTATCGCGGTGAACAAATCCTGCGCGGGTTCGACAATGACTTGCGTGGTCATCTCGCTGCCGAGATGACCAAGAAGGGCATCGAGATCAGGACCAAATCCGATATTGAAAAAATCGAGCGCTCTGGCGATGGCGTGCGTGTGACGCTGTGTGACGGCGAAAAAATTGGCGCAGGGCAAATCATGTTTGCCACGGGTCGAATTCCAAACTCCATCGGGCTTGGGCTGGAAAACGCCGGCCTCACGCACACCCCGCATGGCGCTGTGCCTGTAAACGAATTTTCGCAAACCGATGTTGATAATATTTATGCGGTCGGCGATGTGACCAACCGCGTGAACCTGACGCCTGTTGCCATTCGTGAAGGCCACGCTTTCGCCGATACGGTCTTTGGCGGCAGGCCCACCAAGGTTGATCACAGTCTTGTGCCCTCGGCGGTGTTCGCGCAACCAGAATTGGGAACGGTCGGCCTGACGGAAGAACAGGCCCGCAAGGCCCATTCGAAAATTGATATTTACAAAACCTCGTTCAAGCCGATGAAGCACACGCTCTCGGGTCGCGATGAGCGCATGTTCATGAAGCTTGTCGTTGACGGTGAATCGGACAAGGTTTTAGGCTGCCATATCGCAGGCCCTGACGCTGGCGAAATGGCGCAGCTTTTGGGGATCGCCATCACCTGTGGCGCCACCAAATCACAGTTTGATGCAACACTGGCAGTTCATCCGACGGCATCTGAAGAGCTGGTCACCATGCGCGAGAAGTCAAAATAACCAAAACGTTTCTCGCTCAGTTGGAAGCCGCAGGTGCTCCCATCCGGTTCCACGCGTCAAGCCCTGCAATCTTGTAGGCTTCAGCAAGCGTTGGATAGTTGAAGGTATTCTCCACAAAATAATCAACCGTACCGCAAAGATTGATGACCGCCTGCCCGATGTGAATGAGTTCGGTCGCACCCTCTCCAACAATGTGAGCGCCAAGCAAACGCCGCGTGTCCAGCGCAAATACCAGTTTCAGGAAACCGGAATTGACACCCATGATGTGTCCGCGTGACGTTTCCTTGAACCTTGCAATTCCGCACTCATAGGCCTTGCCGCTGGCCTTCACTTCTTCTTCGGTAAGACCCACAGTTGAAATTTCGGGAACGGCATAAATGCCATAGGGAAAGGTCTGCGGCGGTGCCGCCAGATGTCGGCCAAAGGCATGGCAGGCCGCCACGCGCCCCTGTTCCATGGATGTCGAAGCCAGGCTCGGAAATCCGATGACGTCACCCGCAGCGTAGATATTTGGAACAGTAGTTTGAAACGTTTCTTTGTTGACCGGTATCTGCCCGCGTGCGTTGGCCTCAATCCCCACCACATCAAGGCCCAGGCTTTCCACATTGCCATTGCGCCCGGCCGCATAAAGCAACATGGCGCTTCGAACCTGCCGCCCATCGGCAAGATTGATGTCAACGCCATCTGGCTTTGCTACAACATCTTTTATCGCTGTTCCAAGCTTCAACACCATGCCGCGGTCACGCATCTGGTGGATGAAATCGTTGACCAGTTCCTGATCGACAAAATCCAGAATGGAAGGTCGGGGCTCGATGAGCGTTACCGGAATATCAAGCGCTGAAAAAATGGTGGCATATTCAACCCCGATGACGCCACCGCCAACCACGGCAAGAGAGCGGGGCAGGGCGTCAACATTCAGAATGTCATCGCTGTCTGAAATGCGCGGATGGGCGAAATCGATGCCTTCTGGCCGATGCGGTCTTGTGCCCACCGAAATCAAGGCGTGATCGAATTCAATCTCCGACATGTCGCCGTGCTCGGTTGTGAGCAGTGCGCGGTTGGGCCCAAGGAACTTGGCCGCCGCATGAAGGCTCTTGATGCCATTGCGCATGAACTGGTTCTTCAGAACCTCAATTTCATGATCCAAAGTCTTTTGCAGGCGTTCGCGCAGGTCATTCATCGAAATATCCTGCTTCACGCGGTAACCGAGGCCATAAAAACCCCGCTCCCGCCAGCCGGAGAGATTGAGAACCGTCTCGCGCCAAGTTTTTGAAGGAATAGTGCCGGTATTCACCGAAACGCCGCCCAATCTGCGGCCTTTGTCTACGACTAAAACTGTTTTTCCCAACTTCGCTGATTGAACGGCGGCCCGTCTTCCCGCAGGCCCGCTGCCGATCACCAGCATGTTGTAATGGTTCATCCCCTATTGCCTTCCCCTGCTGATTCGCCCCAAAGCTAGCCCGGAACAGGCTAACTGTGGAATAATACCCAGCAATTTGCGTACCATTTGTGTCATGACACCTGCAGAATTCCAGAGAAACTTGTTGGTCGAGCTGCCCCACCTGCGGCGCTTTGCGCGCGCCTTGTCGGGCGACGCCTCGCTGGCTGATGATCTGGTTCAGGACTGTGTGGAACGGGCTTTGAAGAAACAGCACCTCTATGACAGCACGCGGCCCCTGCGCGCTTGGCTTTATGCCATTCTGCGAAACATCCACATCAGCCACTGGCGGCGGGCATCTCCCTGGGGCCATCCCAAGAATATCGATGATCTTGAAGGCTTTGAGGGCGCCATTCCTCCCGAGCAGGAACAGAACCTGTCGCTGTCGCTGATCACCCAGGCGCTGGACCACCTGCCACCACAACACCGCGAAGTTCTGGTGCTGATCAGCCTGGAAGAAGTGAGTTATCGCGAAGCTTCAGAGATTATCGGCGTTCCGATTGGAACGATCATGTCGCGCCTGTCCCGAGCGCGTTCAACATTGCAAAAAATATTGGAAGAGGGCGGAACAACAGTTCTGCGGGTGGTGAAATAATGTTCGAAACGGTAGAAAATTGGGCACTTCATGCCTTTGCCGACGGCGAGCTTGAAGGCGAAGAAAAGCAGGCCGTGGAAGCTCTGCTGGCGCGTGATGAAGCGGCCCGTAAGGCCCTTGCGGCCTATACGCAGCAAAAGCAGCAATTGCATCGCGCCTACGATTCTATTTTGGATGAGCCTGTTCCATCAGCCATTCTGGCCGCCGCCAAAGGCCATCGTTTGCAGTATCGGCGCTGGCCCTTGGGCCTGGTGGCGGGCCTAGCCTTGCTGGGCTTGGGCACAGTGCTGGGCCTTGGCGCCGCGCAACATTTGGAAGGCGTGCAACAGGCCAGCCTGGCCAATCGAGCGGCTGTAGCTTACCAGACTTTTGCGCCTGAAGTGCGCCACCCCGTCGAAGTGGCATCGGATGATCAGGACCATCTGAAAGCCTGGCTTTCAAAGCGCATCGGCACGGAGATCAAAATCCCGGACTTGCAGGACGCAGGCTATACACTGTTGGGCGGCAGGCTTTTGGCGGAGGCCGACCATCCGGCGGGCCAACTGATGTATGAAGATGCCAACAAAAAGCGCCTCACCATTTACCTCACGCAGAACACCGGAGCCAAGGAACAGTCTCTGGCGCTGGCGGATAGTCCGGGCCTCGTCACCTGCTATTGGCGCGATGGCGCACTTGCCATGGCCATCTCAGCCGACATGCCCCACGACGCCATGATGACCTTGGCCAAAGACATCTATGAGCAGATGGACGCCAAGGGCTAAGGGGTGACTTCAACGTTGCTTGGGCGAGTGTACGGCTTTGCCAAGAGCTTTCGGAGCTCGGGCTCAACCCACTTCGCAACGCCATAGGCAATTGCGATGAGCAGCGCGACTGGAGCGATCGGCAAGCACCATCCAGGCAAGCCCGGCATCCACGCCCCAATCTTCACAATTAGAGCGACCATGGCGTTTTCGTGAAGGAGGTAAAAAGGGTAACTTACAAATCCAAAAAACACGAGATAACGTGTCGACAGCAATCTTTGCATCGGCGACCAAAAGACCGCTGCAGTGAAAATTGCGATTTCAACATAGTCCGCCAGGTAATGAGAAAAAATTGTATTGTCGTAGGCGATTGAGAGGGGAGCAACGGCGGCGGAAATACCCAACGCGGCCCAGATGATGACACTGCCACGACCCTGCGGCGAGGTAGAGATGCGGTAGATGACACAACCAATAGCGAACCAGGAAAACATACCGTAGGTAAAAGGAAATGCGGCCACGGCAACCGGCCCACCGGGCAATAGGAAGGCCAAGCTTCCGATCACACCCGCCACCACCAGCGCGGCCAGAGCGCGTGTTTCACCGAGAGTGAAATATCCAACACCGAAAACCACATAAAAAATCAGTTCCTTGTTGAGAGTCCAGAATGAACCTTCAAGCTGTTCAACAGGCCGATGCATGATGATGGTCCAAATCTTGTTGGGCAGGAACGACAACCCGGGCAGAAGGTCGACAAAATGCGGCGTTCCAGCAGGACGTTCTGGTAGAAATCGCGCCGTCAGAAATATCAACAAGCTGCAAAACAACATGGCCGGGAATAGTCTAAGCCAACGCCTCCAGATGAACTCGCCAAACGTTTTACATTTGCGCAAAGTCATCAGGATCACGAATCCTGAAAGCATAAAGAACAAATAAACGCCAGAATCTCCGTAAAGAAATAATGGAAAATCAGCGTAAGTGGAGCCGTAAGGGTAGATGGCGGGCCAACGCGAAAACGCATGAAAAAGGACCACCAAGGTGATGGCTAAGCCACGAATGCCATCAAGATAGGTTACTCTGTTCGTGGTTTCCATTGGGTTCATGGTTTTCCTTGGGCTCAAAACTTCAAAGAACGGCGTGTGTTATCATGACTCCTAAACTTGCACCTTCATTATCAACTGTTACTATTAACAGGGTGCGCCGTTTTCAATGTTGCGCCAGTATTTCGTCGTTGCATGCGGATCATCGGCTTCATCTTCTCGTCATGGCCGTCTCCGTCGACATGCCGCATGATGCGATTATGACGCGGGCCAAGGACATCTATGAGTAGATGGATGCCAAAGGCTAAGGGCTTTGCGTGTGGGGACTAAAACTTTCCTGGCGGTTTGCTGGCCAAGATTAAGCATATTTTCATTTACGCATGGTTTCAATAAGCGTTGGCGCTCTGTTTCCCAGAGCCACCACGCAACCAGTAGAATCGGGCAATCCAGATTTGAACGACCTGAAGGCGCTGAGGGAATTGAAAAAACTCATTGGTATACAAATTTTGCGTGGCCTTGCAGCGCTGATGGTAGTCACACAACACGTTGTGATGGATTTTCCACCTCCAAATGGCGGATATTTGGCCGATGCTGTTAGCCAATTCATGAAGTGGGGTGCTGGAGTCGACATATTCTTTGTCATTTCTGGCTTCATCATGGTTTATTCGTCCCGCTCGCTTTTCGCAGCGCCAGATGGCTACAAGACGTTCCTACGCCGCCGTATTGCGCGCATTGTGCCACTCTACTGGTTGGCAACAACCGCGTTTTTGGTGCTCTTGCTGGTTATGCCTTCTGCGATCAACAGTGGCATGCCCACATTGCCACATCTTGTTTCGTCGTACTTGTTTTGGCCTATCAGTGGCGCGGATGGGACGCTGCAGCCTGTTTACAAACTCGGTTGGACATTGAACTACGAGTTCTTTTTTTACGTATTGTTGGCGCTCTTCATGTTTCTGCCCTTACGCAAAGCAGTTCTGGCAGTGAGCACAACGCTGATAGGAATCGTTGCGCTCGATTCGGCGATGGCTCTGCCCAATCCTTTACTCTCTTGGGGACAACCCTTGGTCCTCGAGTTCGGCGCGGGAATGATAATCGGTCTCGCCAAGATCGAGCGCATTTCTCTATCAAGACGGTGGCGGGTTATATGCTTTTGCGCCGGACTTTCGCTTTTGTATTTAAATGCCGCGATTCCAGCCCCAGCATTTGGTTTTATGGCACTGGGCTTATATGGAATTCCCGCATTTCTCTTGGTCATTTCTGTTTCACTCTCCGACGAACCACATAAACTTGAAGTAGCTACTCCTGTCTCCAAGAGTATCGGCAGAGTCATTGCAGAGAACCTGGGCGCAGTGGGATTCTTGTTGGGAGATGCATCCTATTCGATCTATTTGTTGCATCCTTTTATACTGCGCGGAATGCATATTGTTTTTGGCAAGTTTGCAATTTTACAGGCGCAAGATACGGCCTCGAATATCGCTTTTGCGTCCTATTGGTTCCTGTCGCTTGTAATTTCGAGCCTGATCGGGATAATCTCCTATCGTTGGCTCGAGGCACCGGTTACCCGGTTTCTAGTTGGTTTCGGAGAGTCACCACAAAAGCTTGCGGCCGTATAGCTCAGCGCTAGCCTGCTTCTAAGCATCCTGCAGGCGGGCAGGGTGAGGGATCACCACGTACCCTCAGCCCAAAATCTCGTAATGCGCTTCCGTCGTCACGCCATTGTTGATCGGCAGCATATCTTGTGGGCAGGCTGAGAACACCACAATGGCGTCAAGCTCGGCGCGGAAGGTCACATTGTCGCCGGGCTTGCACAGGCAATTGCCCCATTCCAATTCGCCATCCTGCCGCCAGGGAATGTTCATAAAAAGATTGATGGACGCGGGCGTGTAGGGAATGGTGAAGCCAAGCTCGGCCAATCCCGCATGCATGTTGTCGCGGCAATTGTCGTGATAGTGAGTACAGCCTAAAAGCCCGTAGCGCTCATTGTCGCAAGGAGCGATCAGCGTGTCATGGCGGCCCGGCGAATTGTCCTCGGTCAGCGTCAGAATGGCGCGGCGGCGGTTGGTCACCATCTTGTCGCCGACGATGGGGAACAGCCTCGTCCAAAAGGCTCTGCATTGTTCCATGCCCATATATTCGCGCAAATCCCCGGCGTTGAAGGCCCAGAAATCCACCACCTGATTGCCGTGCGTGTTGGTGATCTTCACCGATTGGCCAGCCTTCAACCGTACAGCTTTACCCCGCCGTGCCGGAATGGTGAATTTGCTCATGCCAGTCTTCCCTTTATTCCCGTTGCCTCACCTGATAATAAGCCCGCCCATGAGCGAAAAATCCAGCGAAAATCCAAAAAAGACCGATCGTTACCGCGAAACTGTCTTCCTGCCGAAAACCGAATTCCCGATGAAGGCCGGCCTGCCCGAGCGCGAGCCAGCCTTGCTCAAGCGCTGGGAGGCGATGGACCTCTATGGCAAATTGCGCGCGCAATCCAAAGGCCGCGAAAAGTTTGTGCTGCATGATGGCCCGCCCTACGCCAACGGCAACATCCACATCGGCCATGCGCTCAACAAGATTCTGAAAGACCTCGTCGTGCGCGGCGCGCAAATGGCGGGCAAGGATTCAAACTACGTGCCGGGTTGGGATTGCCATGGCCTTCCCATCGAATGGAAAATCGAAGAACAATATCGTGCCAAGGGACAGAACAAGGACGCTGTGCCGATCAATGAATTCCGCAAAGAGTGCCGCGAGTTCGCCACGAACTGGGTGAACATTCAGCGCGAGGAATTCAAGCGCCTCGGTGTGGAAGGCGATTGGGACAATCCCTATCTCACCATGAATTTCAAGGCCGAAGCCATCATCGCGCGCGAGCTCTTGAAGTTCGCAGGCGACGGACAATTATATCGCGGCTCAAAGCCCGTGATGTGGAGTGTGGTTGAAGGCACGGCCTTGGCCGAAGCTGAAGTCGAATACGCCGATGTGGAAGTCGATACGATCTTTGTGAAGTTTCCGGTTTTAAATCGTTCTTTCCACAAAGGCACGTCCGGGGCATCCAATGGTGTTACTGCTCTCAACACGATGGGTGCCGTCGATCCGAAAGAGTTATTACAAGTTGTGATTTGGACAACGACGCCTTGGACCATACCCGGAAATCGGGCCGTTAGTTTTTCAAGTCGTGTTTCATATGGTGTCTATGAGGTAATTGAGACCGATCAAGATTTCGGCCCAAAGGTTGGCGAGCATCATATTCTCGCTGACAAGTTAGCTGATGCGGTGGCACAAGCTGCCAAGCTAAAATACGAAAGGCAAGGCGACGTACTTGCTCATCAACTTGAGGACTTTGTTTGTCAGCACCCTTTGATAAGCGAAAAAGATTATAGATTCGTCGTTCCTTTGCTTCCTGGCGATCACGTGACCGATGAAGCTGGTACAGGGTTTGTCCATACCGCGCCCAGCCACGGCGCGGACGACTATATTGTTTGGACCGCACATCAGAAATATTTGCGTGACAACGATGTCTTGACTGATGTGCCAACCCCCGTGGGCCCCGATGGGTTCTACACCAAAGATGCACCCGGCTTTGAAGGCGCGCGCGTCATTGATCATCATGGCCGTTGGGGCGATGCCAACAAGCGCGTAATTGAAGCCTTGAAGGCCGCAGGGATGTTGCTTGCCCAAAGTCGCAAGATCATTTCTTATCCCCATTCATGGCGTTCCAAAAAGCCGATCATCTTCCGCAACACGCCGCAATGGTTCATCTCGATGGACTATCAGATCACGAAGGATGGAGTTGACCACCTCTTCCCTCACGAGACAAAGGTTGGAGACGGTCATCTCCAACAAAAGACTGATACGTTGAGGGATCGTGCCCTCAAGGCCATTGAGGAAACCGAATTCTTCCCGCCCGCAGGCCAGAACCGCTTGCGCGGCATGATTGAGTCACGTCCCGATTGGGTGATCTCGCGCCAGCGCGCCTGGGGCGTTCCCATCGCCGTTTTCGTCAACAAGGTCACAGGCGAAATCCTCAATGATTCCAAAGTGAACCAGCGCATCTATGATTCATTTTGTGAGCACGGCGCCGATGCCTGGTACGCCGATGGTGCTGCCCAGAAATTCTTGGGGAGCGATTACAACACCCAGGAATACGAGCAAGTCCGCGACATTCTCGACGTGTGGTTTGACTCAGGCTGCACCCATGCCTTTGTGCTGGAAGAACGCCCCGATCTGAAATGGCCAGCCGACGTTTATCTCGAAGGCTCGGACCAACATCGCGGCTGGTTCCATTCCTCATTGCTGGAATCCTGCGGCACGCGCGGACGGGCACCTTATGATCAGGTCATCACCCATGGCTTCACGCTGGCGGAAGACGGCCGCAAGATGTCAAAGTCGCTGGGCAACACAACAGTCCCGCAAGAGGTCATCAAAAACTCTGGCGCAGATATTTTGCGTCTGTGGGTGGCGACCTGTGACTATTCCGACGACATGCGCATTGGCCCCGAAATCCTGAAATCGGCAGTCGAGAACTACCGCAAGCTCCGCAACACCTTCCGCTACTTGCTCGGCGCGCTGGATGATTACCGCGATTGGGAACATGTGAAGTCGAAAGACATGCCCGAACTTGAGCAATATATTTTGCACAAGCTGTGGGAAGTCGGCCAGACCGTGGTGGAGGCCTATAAGGTCTATGACTACAAGAAGGTTGCCACCACGCTCACCAACTTTATGAACGTCGAACTCTCCGCCTTCTATTTCGACATCCGAAAAGACACGCTTTATTGCGATCCGTTTTCGAGCCTGAAGCGCAAGTCAACGCGCACGGTGATGCACGAACTGTTCCATTGCCTGACGAAATGGTGGGCCCCGATTTTGGTGTTCACCATGGAAGAAGTCTGGCTGCAGCGTTATGCGGGCGAGGGCTCATCGGTGCATTTGCAACTGTTCCCTGAATTGCCGGCTGAATGGAAAAATGATGCCGTCGACAAGAAGTGGGACTCCATCCGCTCAGTCCGCCGTGCCGTCACGGGCGCACTCGAAATTGAGCGTGCCAACAAGGCGATAGGCTCATCCCTTGAATCAAATCCTGAAGTCTATGTGAAGGGCGATGAGGCAGCATTGGCCGCCGTGAACAGCATTGATTTTGCTGAAGTGTGCATCACGTCAGGTATCAAGGTGACAGCAGGTGAAGGCCCGGCCGAGGCTTTCCACTTGGATAAC
>JBDSTO010000195.1:0-7600 GCA_039928255.1 Aestuariivirga sp.
AACGCCAGGCAATTACCCACCCAGGCACGATCCAGTCGGCCCACGTCGAGTTTAATATCACCCCGGGGTTCAATTTTATGACCCAAGGCTGTTTCAATTTCAGCTTGGGCTGCTTCGGGAGTGAGGAACTGATCTGAATAGACATAACCGCATCCCAAGCGCTTTTGCGTGGGGATGGCCCACATCCAGCCGGCGTTGCGGGCCCAGGCGAGCGTATAAGGGTTTATTTCTTCGCCTTCTTTAAAATCCACCCAAAAGGGCAAGGCGCGGTTGATTGGCCAATTGTGGCCGTAGGACACCCATTTGGCACCCATCTCCTTGGCGATCAAAGATCGTCTGAAACCCGTGCAATCGATAAAGAAGTCACCTTTTATGAGCTGTCCATCATCGGCGACCAAAGCTTCAATGTTTCCGGTTTCGGAGTTCTTAAGCGCGCTGGTAATTTGCGCATCCAGAATTTCAACACCTTTGGATTTTCTGCTGAAGTATTTGCCAACCAGCGCTTGATCAAAATGATAGGCGTGATGATATGGCCCAAGTGGAATGAACGAGCCATCGGCCTTCCGCGCGAATGGACTTTTCTTCTGTTCCAGCAAGTATTCGTAAAGATGGGTCTGAACAACGGGCCTTCCCGCCGCCACCGAAAAAATGTCTATGAATGATTCAGGCCGTTCAAAAGAGGGCGCGACGACGAGATGCGGATCATCGATCGGCCCAAAATAGCTGTACCCTTTTCGCCGCCATTCATGGTGTTTGATGCCGAGTTTGAATGTGGCTTCGGTTTCCCGCAAGAACTCGAATTCATCAATGCCAAAGTGCTGGAGCATCTGGCGAAACACCGCAGTCGTGGCCTCGCCTACCCCAACGGTGGGAATTTTAGAGGATTCAACCACGGTTACCCGCGCATTGATGTTTTGCCGCTTCAACGCATCTTGCAGCATGAAGGCCGCAAGCCAGCCAGCGGTTCCCCCGCCAACGACGACAAAGCGGCGGGCAGGGCGGTCGTTCATTCAGCAGCCTTCAGAGGGGCATGGACGCGCGCAAATTCCGGCAGCCACGTCCCATGCGCAGCAAGAAGATCATCCACCAGATCCCAGATCTGCTGCAGGTCGAGCTCAGCGGCGGTGTGCGGGTCCATCATGGCTGCGTGATAGATATGATCACGGTTTTCCGTCATCAAAGCACGCACCGTCAATTCCTGTACGTTGATGTTGGTGCGGATCAAGGCCGTCAACTGTGGCGGAAGTTCACCCACAAATGTTGGTTGAATGCCGCGGTCATCAACAAGGCAGGGCACTTCCGTTGCGCAATCGACGGGAAGCGATGTGATGCATCCATTATTGCGCTGATTACCGTAAATGACGGAAGGTTCGCCCGTCCACACTGAATTCACAATGGAAGAAGCATATTCGCGTGAAGCTTCAACCTTGATTTCCTTGGCGGATTTATAATCGGCAGTGTCTTTCTTCCAGCGGGCGATTTGTTCAATGCAACGCTTGGGATATTCATCGAGTGGAATGCCGAATTTTTCAATCAGGTCCTCGCGGCCATCTTTGATGAAATAAGGTGTGTATTCGGCAAAATGTTCCGAACTTTCGGTCACGAAATAGCCAAGCCTCGTCAGCATTTCATAACGCACCTTGTTGGGGCAACGCGGGTTCCAGCTTGAAGGTTTCGGAAAGCGGCCTTCGCGATAACCTTGCAGCAAGTCGGGATAGAGGTTCTTGTAAGAACCGTCTTTCTGGCGATGTTCAAATTGCAGGTAAAACGCCATGTGGTTGATGCCCGCCGCGCGATACCGGATTTCGCCAATGGGAAGATCAAGGTCACGGGCCAATTCCTCGGCGGTGCCCTGAACAGAATGACACAAGCCAACTTGGCGGATTTTCGGAAACTTCGCCGAAATGGCCCAGGTGTTGATGGCCATGGGATTTACATATTGCAGCAGAATGGCATTCGGGCAGATCTCCATCATGTCAGCGCAGATCTTCCAGAGATGTGGCACGGTGCGAAGCCCGCGCATGATGCCGCCCACGCCCAATGTATCGGCAATAGTCTGGCGCAATTTGTATTTCTTCGGCACCTCAAAATCGGTGACAGTGCAGGGCTCATAGCCGCCAATCTGGAAAGCCACGACCACAAAATCTGTTTTTTCAAGGGCGCGCCGCTGGTCGGAATAGGTTTCCAGCTTGGCCTTCACACCAAGTGTTGAAATGATCTTGCCGGCAACGATTTCAGATTCTTTCAGGCGTTCGGGATTGATATCCATCAGCGCAATGGTGGCACCACTGGTGGCAGGGCGCTGCAGAATATCGCCAATAATGTTTTTCATGAAAACAGTGGAGCCTGCTCCAATGAAAGTAATACGGGGATTGGCGGGCATGATTTTCCTTTCTCTCAGGCGGCAATTTCAAATGCCGCGCGCACCAGGCGCTTGGTGTAGTCAGTCTTTGGATTGGACAGGACCTCGGCGACAGGCCCCTGTTCCACGATTTTTCCGTTCTGCATGACGATCACGCGGTGGCACAAAGCCCGCACCACTTTTAGGTCATGGCTGATGAACAGATAGCTCAAGCCCCGCTCGCGCTGCAGCTTGCGCAAGAGCTCGATGATTTGCGCCTGCACAGAAAGATCCAGCGCAGACGTGGGCTCATCGAGCAGAATGAATTCAGGTTCAAGCGCAATGGCCCGCGCAATGGCGAGGCGTTGGCGTTGTCCACCCGAAAACTCGTGGGGGAAGCGCGAAAGAATATCAGTCGGCATGCCGGAATCTTCCAGCGCCTTTTTTACGCGCGCCAGACGATCAGTATTGGAAGAGCCAATTCTATTGACGATGAGGCCCTCTTCAATCACTTGCCGCACGCTCATGCGCGGGTTGAGGGAGGAGAAAGGATCCTGAAACACAATTTGCATGCGCGAGCGGAAAGGGCGGAGCTGTTTTCGATTCAAGGCTTCAATGCGGGTGCCGTCAAACGTCACCTCGCCTTTTTTCATTGTCACAAGCCGGATAATGGCTTGACCGAAGGTGGTCTTGCCCGAACCTGATTCCCCGACCAAGCCCAAGGTTTCGCCGCGCTTCAGGTTGAGCGAAAGTGAATCCACGGCAACAAGATCAAAATAATCTGGCTTGAACAGACCACCCTTCTTCAGGGTGTAAACAACGCGAACATCCTTGGCTTCCACCATGCTGCGTGGCGAGCCCGTTAACGGCTGGGCGATGCCCTTGGGGTCAGAGGAGAGCAGGCGTTTGGTGTAAGGGTGCTGAGGATTGTCAAAGAGCGACTTTGTGGTGTTGTGTTCTTTGATCTCGCCGTGTTGCATCACATAGACGCGGTCAGCAAATTGGCGCACCACCGTCAGGTCATGCGTGATTAAAATAACCGCCATACCATATCGTGTTTTCAAATCGCGAATGAGGTTGAGAATTTGGGCCTGCACCGTGACATCAAGTGCTGTGGTCGGCTCATCGGCAATCAGAATATCAGGCCGGTTCGCAAGCGCCATGGCAATCATCACACGTTGGCGCTGGCCGCCCGAAAGTTGATGTGGATATTGTTTGAGACGCGAGGCGGGCTCAGGAATTTGCACCTCTTCCAGAAGCTCTTGCGCGCGTTTCATGGCATTTGACCGGCTGATGCGATTGTGGATATGCAAGACTTCGCAAATTTGCGCGCCAACTGTGTAGACGGGGTTGAGCGATGACATGGGCTCCTGGAAGATCATCGAGACGCGGGCCCCCCGAAGCTTTCGCATCTGATTTTCACTGAGCTTCATCACATCTTGACCGCCCAGGGAAATAGAGGTTTCAGGCGACACGCGGGCGCGTTTGGTCAAAAGCCGCATGACGGCGCGCGCCGTAACTGATTTTCCCGAGCCGGACTCTCCGACAATTCCGATGGTCTCGCCCTTGCGCAAGGCGAAGGAGACATTCTTCACGGCATCGACTGTGCCCCCTTCAACTTTGAATGACACGGAGTCGTTGCGCGCGTCGAGGATGATGTTCTTGTCTGGTTCGGCCATCTTCATCTCAATATGGGTCCACAGCGTCACGCAGGCCATCGCCGAGCGCGTTAAACGCGAACACAGCGAGAAGAACGAAGCCAACAGGTGAAAGTATCCAAGGGTAGGAACCCAGCACGGAGAAATTTGCGCAATCCTGCAGCATCAACCCCCACGAAATAAGAGGTGGCTTCACGGCAAAGCCTAAAAAGCCGAGGAATGATTCAAGCAGAATGATCGCGGGAATCCAGATCGTCACCGCAACGATGACGTGGGAAAGCACGTTGGGCAAAATATGCCGGACGATAATGCGCTGGTCGGTGGCACCAACAGCCTGGGCAGCGCGCACATATTCGATACGGGCAAGAGCCAGGGTCTTGCCGCGCACCTCGCGCGAAAGCTGCGCCCAGCTGAGTGCTGACATGACACCGATCACAAAAGCCAGAAAAACCGAGGTCGGCGCTGTCACCGGAATGAGGGAAGCCAAGGTGAGATAAAGCGGCAGTTGTGGGAAGGCCAGAACCACCTCGACAAAGCGCTGTGACCAGGCATCAAACTTGCCGCCGAGATAACCTGCCGTGATGCCAAAGAGCGTGCCAACAATGGTGGTGACGGTCACGGTTATCAAAGCAATCATTAGGGAAATTCGAGAACCCACCACACCGCGCGAAAAAATATCGCGTCCGAACTTGTCCGTTCCCAGAATGTGAAACGTTGTTTGGTCAATTGATCCAAAAAGATGAGTGGTGCTGGGGATCAACCCGAGAAAATTATACCTGTACCCTTCAACAAAAAAGCCAATTGCGTGGGGGTGTTCAAAGTCAGGGCCATTCAAGGGTTGGAAGGTGATGGGGTCAAGCTCGCCACCTTCAACAATCTGATAGGCCACGGGTCGCAAGCTGAAACCTTCGTTGGTGAAGAATGACAAATGATCCGGTGGCGCAAATGCCAAGGTAGGTTCCTTGGGGTCAAGTGGTGCCACAAAATCGGCAAAGACAGCGACCAGCAACAGAAGCACAACGAGACCAAGGCCAATCATGCCGGTCACCGAGCGCCGGAATTTGCGCCACACCAGCGTGAAATAGTTTTCATTGCCCACGTTGCGTGATGGTGGGGCGGCATCGAGATAAGTTGCGTCCTCAATTTTTACATAAGGAGCAAAGAGAGTGTCGCTCATGCTTCACCCCCAAGGCGCACGCGAGGATCCATCCAGGCGAGAAGCAGGTCTGATAGAATGCCGCCAATGATCAATGTCCCTCCAAGGATGAGGAGGAAGGTTGCCGTCACCAAAACGTCGCCGATCCCCATGGAGCCCACAATGGCGGGGCCGACAGTGGGCAAGCCAAAAATAATGGCAGTCTCGATTTCGCCCTGCATCATATAAGGCAGGATCACGCCCTGATAGGCAACGAGGGGATGGAGCGCATTGGGTACGGCATGTTTTATGACTGTTGCCGAATAGGAGAGCCCCTTGGCCCGCGCGGTTTCAACGTATTGTGCGTTCAACGTATCCAGCAGATTGCCGCGCATTACGCGCATGTTGTAGGCAAGGCCTGCAATGGTTGCCACGGCAACAACCGGCCAGATGTGTTTTACAAGGTCCCAGAACCTGCCCAAGGACCAAGGCTGGTAACTCCAATAAGTCGAGTTGAAACTGCCAAGTTCCTGCACATTGAGTTTAAAGGCCAGAATGTAAATGATGATCAGCGCCATGAGGAAGCGCGGAACCGTCATGCCAAGAAAGGCCAGAACAGAAAGCAGTGAATCCACCCAGCTATATTGGCGGGTTGCAGCAAGAATGCCGAGGCCGATCCCCAAGACCGTGGCGAAGAAATGACAGGTGAGGGCAATGGCAATGGTAATGGGCAGGCGCTGCCAGACTATCTCTGAAATTGGGCGATTGTAATAATAGCTGGTGCCAAAATCACCGACCAGAAAGCCTTTGATCCAGCGGAAGTACTGAATGAACAAGGGATCATTGAGACCATTGTCGAGACGGAATTGGCGCGCGGCAGCCTCTGCAATTGCGTTGGAAGCGTGGCCCTGCGATCTCAATTGCATGGCAATGTAGTCGGCATAGTCACCGGGCGGCGCATGAATGATCACGAAAGTCACCACGCTCATCACGAAGAGAACGGGAATGGCAGCGAGGATGCGATAAGTGAGATAGCGCAGCATGGGTCAGTTACTCAATTTCCGTTCGGTCGCACTGTTGCATAGCTGGGCTTGAGCGTGAAGGTTTGCCTCTCCCCCGCTTTTGGCGGGGAAGAGGCGTCGTCGTCGGGGGAGGTTACTTCACAAGGCCTTCGCCGGGCGCAGAGCCTGGCTTGCTAGGCAACGTGTCTGGGAACAACTCGTTCTTTGACTGCTTGTCCTTGGGCACAAACACCCGTTCGCGGATGATGTTGTCTTCTGCCCAGTTGTACATGAAGATCGGCGCACCAGGTGCCACGTTGGCAAAACGCTTGTTGATGATGAGTGCACCAGGATAAACCGTAAGACCCGCCCAATAGACGTTGTCCGTGGAAATCTTCTGATACTGTTTCATCAGATCAATGCGTTCCTTTGGATCTTTGGCAACGATGAACTTGTTGACGATGTCAACCAGCTGTTGCTCGAAATCCATCACGTCAACCTTGCCGTCAGCACCAGCCTTGTGGAAATAAGTCGTGCTGGGGCCAATAGGGGCCAGATGCTCGGTTTGCTGAACGGCGGTCACCGCTTCGGACTCGAGGCGAATAACATGCCAGTCATATTTGCCCGTGTCGCGCGCGGCATCATGGTCCTTACCTGACAAAAGTTTCGGAATGACGCGCAGGCCAACTTTTTCACCCATGGCCACAACGCCTTCGGCGAGTGACTTGTCGGACTGATAGTCAGCATTGGCAAGCAGTGTGATTTCCACATTCTTGCCGCCGTTCACATCCTTTGGATAGTTCAAGATGCCATCACCATCCGTATCTTTGAGGCCAGCCGCAGCGAGTTCTGCTTTAGCGGCAGCAGCATTAAAAGGATAATAGGTGGTGGACGCTTTATCGAAGAAGGCTGAGCCCGGATAAAGGCCGCCGGGATAGATTGCAGTGAAGGGACCCTTCACCAGCGATTCGCCCAGACGTTGACGGTCCAGCATCGAGGTTACAGCTTTGCGGAAATCCAGATTGCGGTTCAGATTGTGAACAGCAACGCTGCGCTCATCCGTTTCACCCCAGCCATTGGCTGAATAATTGAATTCGAGTGCGTAACCGATGGTGCGTTGGCCAAATTCCAGACGCGCAGGTGCCGCAGGATCAGCCGACTTCTTCAGAGACTCAACAAAGTTTTCAGCCTGCTCCAGGTTTGAGAAGTCGCCCGTGCCAGCGATGGTTTGAACGTCGCGGTCAGCCCAGGTGGAGAGGCGATAATGCAACTCATTAAGATAGGGCAACTGGTTACCCTTCTCGTCGACCTTCCAATAATAGGGGTTGCGGCGCAGCACGACGATATTGTCGGGCTTGTAATCCACAACGGCCCAAGCACCCATGGTGGGCATGGCCATATAGGTGGCCGGGAAGGCATTCTTGTATTGATCGTAGGTGTTCTTTGAATTGGAAGGATGTTGCGG
>JBDSTO010000196.1:0-4267 GCA_039928255.1 Aestuariivirga sp.
CCCTGCTTGGCCAGCATGGCGGCATGGGCCTTGGAACCTGCGATATCCTGTGCGAAAAGCCTGCGATCAAAATCAATTGATGCATTAATTTCGGCCATTATGGCATCAGGGCCTTGCGCAAACCGCCCGCCCCACATCTTATTGGTCATCAAAATTCCTTTTTCCGGCTTGAAAGCGAACCCATGAAACTGAAACCCCTTGCTTCCGCCCTGGTTGTTCTCGTAGCCGGTTTTGGCATTTACTGGTTTATGAATGGCATGCGCAAGGTGCCGGATCAACCCGCTAGCGCAAATGCTGCCACCATGGCCGCTTTTATCAAACATCCAGCGCCAAAGGACATCGCCCCATTCTCCTTTGCTGACGCGTCAGGTGCTGTCCTTGACCTCTCGCACTGGAAGGGAAAAGTGGTGCTGTTGAATTTATGGGCCACCTGGTGTGCACCCTGCCGCAAGGAAATGCCGGAATTGGCCAAATTGCAGCAGGAGATGGGATCTGCTGATTTTGAAGTGGTGGCACTCAGTGAAGATTTGAAAGGTGCAGAAGCCTCGGCCAAGTTTTTGAAAGACGCCAAAGCCGACGCATTGGCACTTTATGTCGATCCAAAAGCCACCGCATTGGAAGCTGTGCAATCTGTGGGGTTGCCGACCACTTTGCTGATTGACCGCAATGGCAAGGAAGTGGGACGGCTTTTGGGGCCTGCGCAGTGGAATTCGGCGGAGTCAAAGGCCCTGATTAAAACTGCGCTCGACGCCAAATAATCAGCGGGTGGGAATAGGCTTCTCGCCACGGTAATCATAAAAGCCGCGCTTTACCTTGCGGCCCAGCCAACCGGCTTCGACATATTTCACCAGAAGCGGGCAGGGGCGATATTTTGAATCCGACAGGCCCTCGTGCAAAACCTGCATAATTGAAAGACAGGTATCCAAGCCAATAAAGTCCGCCAGCTCCAGCGGCCCCATGGGGTGATGGGCGCCCAATTTCATGGCCGTATCGATGGCCTCAACGCCGCCCACGCCTTCATAGAGCGTGTAGATCGCTTCATTGATCATCGGCAGCAGAATGCGATTGACGATGAAGGCCGGGAAATCTTCCGAGACAGCAACCGTCTTTCCGAGCGTGCCCGCAAATTCCTTGATGGTCTTGAACACGGTTTCATCCGTGGCGATACCGCGGATCAACTCCACAAGTTCCATCACGGGAACGGGATTCATGAAGTGAATGCCCATGAAACGTTCAGGCTTTCCGGTGGTGGCGGCAAGCCTGGTGATGGAGATCGATGAAGTGTTGGTGCTGACGATGCAATCGGGTTTCAGATGCGGTGTCACCGCCTCAAAGATCTGGCGTTTGACGGCTTCCTTTTCGGTGGCTGACTCGATCACCAGATCACAGATCGAGAACTGGGTAAAATCTGGAGCAGCTTTGATGCGAGTAAGGGTTTCGGCCTTGGCAGCCTCGGTGGTCTTTCCGGACTTTACCCGCCGTCCCAGATTGGCCTCGATGGTGGCAAGCCCGGCGGTGACCCGGTCTGGAGCCATGTCGTTGAGCAACACATTATAACCCGCCGCCGCACAAACCTGCGCGATGCCGCAGCCCATTTGCCCAGCACCGATTACACCTACCGTTGAAATCTTCATGTCCGAATGTCGCCTTGAGAAAGTCCAAGCCTAATACGCATGTTGTGGCGCGGCAAGGAGATTTCGCAACTGCGAGATCGGGCTTTAACGCCCGATTTTGGCCAATTCTGCTTCCAATTCCGGCACGGCCTGGAACAGGTCTGCCACAAGGCCATAGTCAGCGACCTGGAAGATTGGCGCTTCTTCGTCCTTGTTGATGGCAACGATGGTCTTGGAATCCTTCATGCCGGCCAGATGCTGGATGGCGCCTGAAATGCCAACGGCAATGTAGAGATCAGGTGCCACAACCTTGCCGGTCTGGCCGACCTGATAGTCATTGGGCACATAGCCTGCGTCCACAGCGGCGCGCGAGGCACCCACAGCGGCGTTGAGTTTCTTGGCCACTTTCTCAAGCATGGCAAAGTTTTCGCCAGACTGCATGCCACGACCACCCGACACGATGATCTTGGCTGAGGTCAGTTCGGGGCGGTCAGATTGCGTCAGGTTTTCGCTGACATAAGACGAAAGTGCCGGGTCAGCAGCGGCGTTGGCTTTTTCAACGGGGGCCGATCCGGTTTCGCCAGCCGCCGCAAAAGAAGCCGTACGCACGGTGATGATTTTCTTGGCATCGGTCGACTGCACGGTCTGAACGGCATTACCTGCGTAGATCAGACGCACAAATGTATCCGCCGATTTCACTTCAGAAATATCGGAGATCTGCATCACATCGAGAAGGGCTGCCACGCGTGGCATGTAGTTTTTGCCATTGGTGGTGGCGGCGGCAACGATGTGCTCATAGGCACCAGCCAAGCTCACGATGGTTGCGGCCATGGGTTCAGCCAATGGACGTTCGAGTGCAGGTGACTCGACGTGAAGAACTTTTTTGACGCCGGTAAGTTTCGCCGCCTGTGCCGCAGCAGCACCAGCATTGTTGCCCGCCACCAGCACATGAACGTCAGCGCCAATCTGAGCGGCAGCGGTCAGGGCTTTGTGCGTAGCATCCTTGACGGATTTATTATCGTGTTCGGCAATGAGAAGAACAGCCATGGTCAGATCACTCCTGCTGTTTTGAGGGCGCCGACAAGTTCAGCGACGGATTTTACCTTGATGCCAGCCAGACGCTTGGGCGGCTCTTCAGTCTTGATGAGTTTCAGGCGGGGCTTCACATCGGCGCCATAGTCGGCAGGGGTCTTTTCATCGAGAGGCTTTTTCTTGGCCTTCATGATGTTGGGGAGTGAGGCATAGCGCGGCTGGTTCAAACGCAAGTCCGTGGTGATGATGACAGGCATTTTCACTTTGAGCGTTTGCAAACCGCCGTCGATTTCGCGGGTGATGGTGGCTTCGCCACCTGCGGGTTCAAACTTTGAACAAGCCGTGGCTTGGGCCCAACCCAGAAGGGCCGAGAGCATCTGTCCGGTCTGATTGCAGTCGTCATCAATGGCCTGCTTGCCGAGGATCACCAGATCAGGTTTTTCCGCTTCAACAATGCCTTTCAGAATCTTGGCAACGCCCAGGGGCTCCACATAGTCATCATTCTTGACCAGAATGGCGCGGTCAGCACCCATGGCAAGAGCAGTCCGCAAGGTTTCCTGAGCTTGAGCTGGTCCGATTGAGACAACAACGATTTCGGTGGCCAGACCCTTTTCTTTCAGGCGAATGGCTTCTTCAACACCGATTTCGTCAAACGGGTTCATCGACATTTTGACGTTGGCGAGTTCAACACCTGAACCATCGGCCTTGACGCGGATTTTGACGTTGTAGTCCACCACGCGCTTGACCGCGACAATGACCTTCATTTGAACCTCATGTGTAAAATTTGGCCGGACCCTAGTGACGGGAGCTTTTCAAGTCAATTCCGGTTCCGGCATGGTCTGGTCAAATGCGACGACCTGTCCGCCCGCGCAAAATGTCCTGCAAAAAGAAGGTGAGGATCAATCCGAAGGCAAAACCACCGATATGGTCCCACCATGCTATATCCTGTCCCGGCCGACTCGCTGCCAGATTGAAGACCTGCAGCAAAAACCACCCGCCGAGAACCCAGATGGCAGGGAGGGGTACTGGAATTCGCATGAAAAGCAGGATCCACACCCGGGCCTTTGGGTACAAAACCACATAAGAGGCCAAAACGCCGGAGACGGCACCGGATGCGCCAATCAAGGGCTGAACCGAATGCGGCATCATCACCACATGGAGAAGGCCCCCGGACACTCCTGCAAGCAGGTAAAAAATGGCAAAGCCCACATAGCCGTACACGTCTTCGATATTGTCGGCGAACACCCAGAGGAACAGCATGTTGCCCAGAAGATGCACCCAGCTTGCGTGAAAGAACATGGAGGTGACCAGGGTGAGGGGTGCAAAGACAGATTCATCTTGGGACGTTGCATGGACGAAGGACACGAAATTAGTGGGCGTCAAGCCATAATTGCTGTTGAGACTGGCGAGATACGCTTCGCTGGTAAACGCTCCGGTCCACAAGAACAGAGCGACATTCAAGACGATAATGCCCAGCGTCACAAACTGGAAACGTATCAGTCGTAAAGGCGTGTCATCATGCAGCGGAATAAACATAGCCAAGCACCAGTTTGACGGCGAGCCAGAACATTATAATTGCAATTGCAGCGTCAATTGCACGCCAGACAATAGGCTTGGACAGG
>JBDSTO010000197.1:0-5960 GCA_039928255.1 Aestuariivirga sp.
ACCTGCCGGGTTTCAAGGTAAGCTATCAGGGACCCGTTGGCGCGCTTTCGGAGAAAGATGATTTCAAGGCGCTCTCTGACAAGCTTGGCTATGGCTTCATTGCGCGCGACATGGCCGAGTTGGACCGCGTGAAGCAGGAACAGGAAAAGCTCAACGCCGAACAGGCCGCCCAGCAGCAGGCGGATCAAGAAAAATTTGCGGCCTATCAAGCCCAGCGCAGCGAGCTTCGATTGCGGCTCCGTGAACTCAAAGTTCACGCGGCACAGCGCGAAATTGATGCCGCGCGCTATAAGGCCACGGTTGATGCGGCCATCGCTGCCGGGCAGGTAATTAATAGGGCTGAGAAGCGGAAATATCTGCGGATGCTACCGGGGAATTGATCCGTGGCTCCTTCGCCTTCTCCCGTGCGCCTTCGCATGGGAGAAGGTGCCCGAAGGGCGGATGAGGGCTCTTGCCTGAGAACGAGTTCCGCCGTGCTTTATTGCCACCACCGCAAAGAGCCCTCTCCCGGCCTGTCGTTCGCAAGCTCACCCCTTTCCCATTTGCAAGCGCAAACGGGCGAGGGCGACTTGGTTGACGGCTCTACTTCGCTTGCACCCGCTGCAAAACCCATACTCGGATTGCACTCGAGAGATTGCGATCCCCGCGCGTCGCGTCAATCTCACCCACCAGGGCCGCTAAAGATTTCCGCTCGCTCGCCGCGTGGGATTTGAGAGCCGTCCAGAATTCCGGCTCCAACGACAGTGACGTTCTGTGGCCCGCAATCGTGAGCGAGCGTTTCAGGTCACGGCTCACGCTTTGAACCATCTAAAGTTTTTTCGGCCAAATTCTTTACCGCAGCGGACAAGGTTTTTTCAGTCTTGCTGCGCCCGAATTTCGCACGGTTTTCTTCGGCGCGTTTTTCGGCGTCACTACGCGCCTTGTTCTTGCGCGCCAGACGAAGATTGATGACGTCTCCCGTCACTTTGGCCCCAGCATGTTTTCGGGCCGCACGATGGTGTCGAAATCGCTGGCAGAAATTCCATCCTTGATGGCCTCTTCGCGCAGCGTGGTCCCGTTCTTGTGCGCCGTCTTGGCGATTTTTGCCGCGCGGTCATAACCGAATTTGGGAGCCAGTGCAGTTACCAGCATCAATGATCGGCCAAGGGCGGCCTTGATATTGTCTTCGCGCGCTTCAATGCCCACCACGCAATTGTCGGTGAAGCTCATTGCCGCATCGGCCATCAACTGCACCGATTGGAGGAAGTTATAGGCCATCACCGGATTGAAGACGTTCAATTCAAAATGGCCCGATGCGCCGCCGAATGTGAGTGCTGCATGATTGCCAAAAATCTGCACGCAGACTTGCGTCAACGCCTCGCACTGCGTGGGGTTCACTTTTCCCGGCATGATTGATGAGCCCGGCTCATTTTCCGGCAGGTTCAATTCGCCAAGGCCCGAGCGTGGGCCGCTCCCCAAGAAGCGGATGTCATTGGCGATCTTGAACAGCGATGACGCCACCGTGTTGATGGCGCCGTGGCTCATCACCATTGCGTCGTGTGCGGCCAGCGCCTCGAATTTGTTGGGAGCAGACGTGAAGGGCAGGTGGGTGATATTGGCGATGGCTTCCGCCACTTTTTCAGCAAAGCCCAAAGGCGCATTGAGCCCCGTTCCCACGGCCGTGCCGCCTTGCGCCAGCTGCATCAACATCGGCATGGTTTGTTCAATGCGGGCGATACCGTTTTGCACCTGCTGGGTGTAGCCTGAAAATTCCTGGCCCAAAGTCACCGGCGTTGCATCCTGCGTGTGGGTGCGGCCGATCTTGATGATCTTGGCGAACGCATGTGCCTTGTCATTCAAGGCGTTTCGCAAATGTTGCAGTGCTGGCAGCAGGCGATGATGAATTTCTTCGACACAGGCAATGTGCATTGCGGTTGGATAGGTGTCGTTGGATGATTGTGACATGTTCACATGGTCGTTGGGGTGCACGGGCTTTTTCGAGCCCATCACGCCGTCCAGCATTTCGATGGCGCGGTTCGATATCACCTCATTGGCGTTCATGTTGGACTGCGTGCCGGAACCCGTCTGCCAAACCGCCAGTGGAAAATGATCGTTGAGCTTGCCTTCGATCACTTCCTGCGCGGCATTGATGATGGAGGCAGCGACTGATTTTTCGAGAAGCCCAAGGCTCATATTGGTTTCCGCGGACGCGCGCTTGATGATGCCCAAGGCGCGGACAATCGAGGCTGGCTGCTTTTCCCAGCCAATCTTGAAATTCTGCAACGAGCGCTGCGCCTGTGCGCCCCAATAGCGCGAGGCATCAACCTCGATCGGGCCAAATGTATCGGTTTCGGTGCGGGTCTTTTGGGCCATGACAGGTTCCTGAATTGCTGCGCTGCAATAGCATACTCACACGGCGGAGGCTATTCCCGCATGCGGTTTTCCTGGAATAGTTATGCTGCCCGCCTGAATGCTTTCACGACAATTTTCTTGGCACTTTTCCGCGCGAAGGCAAGGTCATGAGCGCTTTGCATCCGGCACAGTGTTTCCGCTTTCAGACCGAACGCCTTTTCAAAACGAATTGCCATATCTGCCGAGAGCCCAACGCGACCATTAAGCAATTTGCTCATGGCTTGCCGGGATACACCAAAATGTTCGGCAAGTTCGGCAATGCCAAGGCCGCGTGGCGCCACGATTTCCTCGCGCAACCAGAGGCCGGGGTGAACTGCGAAAATGGGAGAAAGCTTGATTGCCATCAGTGATAGTCCTCCAGATCGAGATCAACGATGCCGCCGTTCTCGTTTAATTTAAAAGTCAGCCTCCAATTTCGGGTGACCGTCATGGTAGCTGTTCCACTGCGATTTCCCGTCAACCAATGAAAGCCAAAGTTCGGCGGAACCATAAATTCTTCCACATCTTCCGCGGCCACAAGAAATGCCACCATATTGCGAAGACGGCCTGCGACCCTCAAGTCCAATCCCACAGGACGGCCAGTCTTTAAATACGAGGCAAGGGCCTTGTGTCGGACCGAAATGATGTCCATTGGAAATGCCATAGATGAAAGTGGTCATAGTGTCAATTGTAAGCTTACGGCTTACGTGGCGAACCACTGGCGTCGATAATTCTCGCCGCTCAGCCCAGCGCCCGTACAGGTCCGCCCTGCACAACGGCTTCATGGATCTGCAGGCGCTTTACGCCAAGGTCGGCCACGGCTTCGGAATAGGGCTTGGGCTTTCCGTAATAGTAACCCTGCAGCAGCGTGCAGCCTTCAGCGATTAATTTCTCGGCCTGCATTTCGGTTTCAACGCCTTCGGCAATGATTTTAATGCCCAGGTCATGGCCGATGCCGATGATGGCGCGCACGATTGCGAGGTTGGCCGGAATTTCCGACATGCCATTGACGAAGCTGCGATCAATTTTGACTTTGTCGAACTTGAAACGCTGCAGATAGCTCAGAGACGAATAGCCAGTGCCAAAATCATCGAGCGCCAGCAGCACGCCCATGGCGCGCAAATCGGCGTGGATTGTGTCGGCAATGGCTTCGTTGGCGAGAATGACTGTTTCGGTTATTTCGAGAACGAGGCGGCTTGGGTCCAGCCCGGTTTCCTCGAGGCTTGAGCGCAACGCTTCCAATATTGAGGCTGACCGAAACTGGCTGGCCGACACATTGACGGCGACCTTGATGTCGGAGGGAAGGGCTGCCGCCTGCTGGCAGGCGCATTTGATGGCCCAGTTGCCCAGTTCAGTCATGAGGCCGGCTTCTTCTGCGATCTGGATGAATTCAGAAGGGGGCAGAAGCCCGCGAATGGGATGTTGCCAGCGCATCAACGCTTCATAGCCTTGAATGGCGCCTGTAGCCGCTCCCACGATGGGCTGATAAAAAAGGACCAACTCGTTTTGCGCGAGGGCTGATTTCAATTCTTCTTCCACATTGAGGCGGTGCTGCAAGCCTGAGCGCAACTCTGCATCGAACATGGAGAACGAATTTCCGCCGGATTTTTTGGCTTTGTAAAGCGCCAGATCAGCGTTGCCCAAAAGGGCTGCAGCATCGTTGCCGTGGGTTGGAAATGTTGCAATGCCGAGGCTGGCGCCAACCATAAGATTATGGCCTTGCACCCAGAGCGGTTTACGCATCTCAGCCACGATTTTGCTTGCGAGTTCAATGACGCCCGCTTCGCTCACCACATCAGCTTGCAGAATGGCGAATTCGTCTCCGCCGAGACGCGCGATGAGATCCCCTTCGCGCAGAATGGATTGTAGCTTCGTGGCCAGGGTCCGCAACACCAGATCACCCATCGCGTGGCCATAGATGTCGTTGATGGGCTTGAAGCGATCAAGATCGATTGAATAGACCGTGAAGCCGGATTTTCCATCCTTGATCTTGGCTTCAAGCGTGTTGAGAAATTTATGGCGGCTGGCAAGGCCCGTCAATGAATCAAGGTTCGCCTGCTGTTCAATGATGGCCATTGTGGCGATGCGATCGGAGGCATCCTGAATGGTGCCTTCGATATAAACGGGCTCGCCTGCCTCGTTGCGCACATACCAGGCATTTTCCGTAATCCACACCTTCTCGCGTGTGCGATGTGTGTAGACTTCCGAGACCAGGTCTTTGACGCAGCCTTGCGTTTTCATCAGGTGATGGAAGTGGGCGGTTCTCGTCGGGTCGACGTACCAGCTTGTATAGGAAAGTGCGACGGCCTTGCGGTATTCGGCTTCCGAGTCATAGCCATTGAAGCGCCAAAGTGCGGGGTTGCTAAGAATGGGGGAGCCATCAACGCCATCGCGATAAATGCCGCAGGTGGCGTTTTCAAAAAGGCTTTGATATTCTTCGGCCACCATGAAGCTGGCGTTGCGGACTGAAGCAGCCGTCTCGGCTTCCTTCAGCGTTACGATCATGCCGGACGCGGCGCGCCTGGCGTGAACGCTCACCAGCTTTCCCGGTGCCACTTCGATTTCCGCAACGGACCTGTCACTTTTGCCGGTGATCTTCAAGCTGGCAAGCTTTGGCATCACCTGTTTGAGGTTGAATGACTTTCGCGAGGATTTCGGGTTGAGCCCCAGAATTTCGAAGGCTGCTTTGTTGCAGTGGACAACATGGCCATCACTGTTCACAAACAAGAGGCCACATTGAATGGCTTCCAGAAATTCTTCAAAGCCCAAGTGCAGAAGATCACTGTGGTCACTGCGCGGTGTTTTCAACGTGGCGCATTTTTTGTCCAGTTCTTCATAGGTGCTTGAAACAAGCTCCAGCAGAACCGCTCCAGACGTTTCGCCATTTTTGTCAGTGGCATTCAGCAGCTGTTGCTGCAACCTGCTATGAACGGGCATCGCTGAAAGCCACTTCGAAAAGCCGAAGCGGATCACCAAAGCTTTGGTTATTGCCCAAGTCCAAATTAGTCCCCACGAAGCTGTTCCTTGGGCGGTAGATTGCGCAGAACGACTTTAGAATATGTTAAAGACCGTTCATGTGACCGTGCGTGTTGTGTGGGTTTTATATCGGGCAATCTGCGGTGGAGCGCGCAAGATTTTCACAACCTGATATCCGATCATACGCTCTTGGTCTCCACGTCGCTTTGCAGAAGATGGCAAGCTTTTGCTAGAGGGAGGTCGGCATGACGGATCTATCGCAGGTGTCGGGCCTTCAAGACGATCAACAATGTCAAACAGCGGGACGGGCGGTGGTCTGCCTGTCTACGGCTTATATAGCTGTTATAGGAATAAATGTCAATGGGGAATTTACGAATAGCGCCAGAATGAGAAAGCCGTGAGCAGGATCGACCAGCACAAGATGCCAAGCCGCACCTTCTCCACGGGCACGCGCCTTGCGAGCTTGGCCATCGCATAACCGCCGACCACGGCACCTGCCATCATCACCAGCGAGGGCAGCCATTGGATGAGCCCTTCGCGCGCAAAGATCAGGATCGAGAACAGCGTCATCGCGGCGATGGTGATGTTGCGGAGTGCGTTGGCGTGATGAACGC
>JBDSTO010000198.1:0-5336 GCA_039928255.1 Aestuariivirga sp.
GTGCTTGATGCAACCACGGGCCAGAACGCCCTGGCGCAGGCTGAAATCTTTACCAAGGTTGCAGGGGTCACGGGCCTCATCATGACCAAGCTTGATGGCACGGCGCGCGGCGGCATTCTTGTGGCCATTGCCGAGAAATTCAAATTGCCGATCCACGCCATTGGTGTAGGAGAGAGCATCGCTGATCTACAGCCCTTCGACGCGCAAGGATTTGCGCGCGCCATTGCAGGATTTGACGAAGAATGAGCCAAGGCCGGAAACTGTTACTTGATCTTGGGCCGCTGCTGGCCTTTTTCATTGCCAACTGGAAGTTTGGAATTTTCTGGGCCACCGGAATTTTTATGGCCGCAACTTTCCTGTCGCTGATCATCACCTATGCGCTCACCCGGCACCTCAACAAGTTTCTGCTTGTAAGCGCTATCTTTGTCGGCGTGTTTGGTGGTCTCACGCTTTATTTTCAGGATGCAACTTTCATCAAAGTTAAAGTGACATTGGCCAATCTTTGTTTTGCAGGGGCTTTGCTGGGCGGGCTCTATTACAAGCGCATGTTCATCCGTGACATCATGGGTGATGCGATGGAGCTTCCAGAGGCAGCCTGGAAAACATTGACTTGGCGCTGGGCAATATTTTTCATTGCAATGGCTGGTCTTAACATTCTGGTGTGGCAATTGTTTGCGGAATCGACGTGGGTGACCTTCAAATCATTCGGCTTGTTGGGTTGCACCATGTTGTTTGCACTTGCGAATGCACCCTTCATGGCCAAGCACATGAAGGATGAAGATGCGGGCAAGTCTTCCTCCGCCGACTGATCATCCGTGTACTGCAGAACCACTTTTTAAAGAGTCAAGTCTTGCATTGAAGAAAGAATTGCCTCTAGCTTCATGTTGCCTGATCAAGAATTTTGCTTGCCGGGCGAAGGATGTGCCGCTAGGAGTCACGCGCTTTGGCAAAGTCTGGACGATCAATCGGGTTTTCGTTTTTGCGGAAATAGAGCGGAAGCATTTTCAGGGGTCGTAATGTCGGTTACTAAGGAATCCAAACAGTTTGCGCGGTCATTCTCGCATCTGCTCAAAAGAGCAGTGCAGTATTCCGTACAACTTTATATGGAGGACGTTGGCAAGAGCGGGCTCACCCATCGCCAGTTCACAGTTCTTGCAGCTGTTGATGCGCATGATGGCAAAAGCCAGACCGAGCTTGTGAAGATCACCGGCATCGATCGCTCAACACTGGCTGATCTTGTTGCCCGCCTGATGGCGCAGGGTCATTTGCAACGCCGCCGCAGCAAAGAAGATGCGCGAACCAATGCGGTTCGCCTCACGCCTGTTGGCAAGAAGGCGCTGCGCTCGGCTCAAGACGGTGCCGATGACATTGACAAGCGCCTGCTTGCCAACTTGCCCGCCACTGACCGTCGCATTGTGGTCGATTGCCTTGCCATGCTTGCAGCCGAGATGGACAAGTTTGATGCCAAGGAAACAACCACACCTCCGCAAAAAGTGAAACTGAAGCGCAAGGCTTAAGGCCTTCATCTATTTCAAGGGCAGTTTGGCTTTTTCAATTTCGGCCGTGAAGCCCGTGTTCAATAATTCAGCCGTCAGTCCACCAATCAATTTGAAGCGGATGATGCCTTGGCCATCGACGATGAAGGTTTCAGGCACGCCATAGGTTCCCCAGTCAATCGTGGCGCGGCCATCGGCATCGGAACCAATGGCAGCGTAAGGATTGCCCAACGTTCCAAGAAAGCGCCTGGCATTTTCGGGATCATCCTTGTTGTCGATCCCAACGAGTTTGATGTCGGTTCTCTTTGCAAGTTCCAGCAGGACCGGGTGTTCGATGCGGCATGGTGCACACCATGAGGCCCAGACGTTCACCACTGTCACTTTGTCCTGGCCCAAATCGCTGCGCGAGAGACCGGGCAAATTCAAACCCTCAATTGCAGGAAGTTTGAATTCAGGTGCGGGCTTTCCGATCAGCGCAGATGGAACGATGCTTGGATCGCCAAAGAGACCACGCCAGAACAGCAGGGCAAGTGCGAAAAACAGAATGGCCGGAAGGAAGGCCCAGCGGATCGATGATCTATTCAAGATTGAGTGTCCTGCTTGCGCGCCGTGGCATCGCGACGGACGAGCCAGATAATAAGGCCGAGAATGCCAATCGCCGAGGCGATGTAGGCCGCAGCAACAAACCCCGAATGTGGCGCTGACCAATCCATTATCTGCTTCTCATTTCAGCAAGTCTTCGGCTGCGAATTTTGCGCAGGGAAATTTCTCCGCGCAGAGCCACAAGGTGAAGGGCAAGGAAGAGCATGGTGTAAGCCAGCGCCATGACGAGCAAAGGCCACAGCATTGAGCCGTCGATGGTCGATCCCGACATTTTGAACACGCTGGCGGGTTGATGAAGCGTGTTCCACCAATCCACCGAATATTTGACGATGGGAACATTGATGGCACCCACCAGCGCCACGATGGCCGCGATTGAGGCGGCGCGATGGGGATCCTCAATGGCGCGCCAGATCGCAATGTATCCAAGATAAAGAAGCATAAGCACAAACATCGATGTGAGCCGTGCATCCCAGACCCACCAGGTTCCCCACATGGGCTTGCCCCAGACCGAGCCTGTAAAAAGTGCAAGGAAGCAGAACACCGCGCCAATGGGGGCTGCGGATTTGGCCGCGGCATCGGCGAGTGGGTGGCGGAAGATCAAAGCAATGGCTGAAAATACCGCCATCAGTGAATAGATCATCAAAGCAAGCCAGCTTGCCGGCACATGCACATAGATGATGCGCACGGTTTCGCCTTGCTGATAGTCAGGCGGGCTCGTCACCAGCGCGCCGTAAAGACCGATGGCAAAAAGCACGACAGTTATGGCCCAGACATAGGGCAACACGGCGCTCGCCAGCTTCACGAAAACATGGGGATTGGCAAATCTCTGCATGATTTAGTGTTTAGCGCCTCCCTTTTATCGAAGATAGGCTTTGAGTGCCGCAGCACAGGCGAGCGGCGAGACGACCAGACTCACCAAGGTGATGGCGAGCAGCACGAGAAAGGACGGCGTCGCGGTTTCGGGTGCCAGGCCTGAGGTTGAGGCGGCGATACCAAAAATCAGGACCGGCACATAAAGCGGCAAGATCAACAGCGACACCAAAAGGCTGCCGCGACGCAGGCCTGCCGTGACAGCGCCGCCAATGGCCGCCAACATGGACAAGGCAAATGAACCCAAAATCATTGCCATCCAAATGGCCGGGAGTTGGGTTAGATCAATGTTGAGCATCAGCCCCAGAGGTGGGGCGAGAATGGCGAGCGGCAAACCCACCGTCAGCCAATGCGCAAAGGCCTTGGCCAGCACAATGAGTTCAAACGGCGTTCGCGTCATCGCCATCAGGTCGAGCGAGCCGTCCTCGAAATCCTGCTGGTAGATTTGCTCTGAGGTTAAAAGTACGGCCAGCAACAGGCCAAGCCACATGATGCCCGGCGCAATGCGCGACAAGAGGGCAAGGTCGGGGCCGAGGCTCAAAGGCACCAGAACAATGAGTGCCAGCAAGAAGCCGATCGCCGTGCCAAGGCCGCCCTGCCTTGTTCCCAGCCGCAGATCGCGGGCGATGATGGCGCGAAGTGCTGTCATGCGCGGGCCTTCAAGGTCAGATTTTTTTTGGCTTTGACCCCGAGATCAGCGTGGGTCGCCACAATGGCCATGCCGCCAGTGGATAAATGGCTGTGCAACAGTTCATTCAATTTACTGGTGGAGTTCTGGTCAAGCCCAACGGTTGGTTCATCGAGCAGCCACAGAGTTCGCTCAACCGTTGCCAATCTCGCCAGTGACAGCCTGCGCTTCTGGCCCGATGACAAAAGCCGGGTTGGATCATCAGCAATGCTTGCGAGATCAAAAGCCTTCAGACCTTTTTCAACATCGCCGTCTCCCATGAACGCTGCCCAGAAGCTCAAGTTCTGGCGGAGCGTGAGTGCAGATTTATTGGCGTCAGCATGACCTATGTAATGACAGTTTTCTGCAAGTGATGATTCTGGCGATGCTTGTTCCAGCGCCAAGCTTCCGGTTGGCGATTGATTGAGCCCGGCAATCAAGCGGAGGAGGCTCGACTTTCCGGCTCCATTGGCCCCACGCAATTCCAGAAGCTCGCCTTGCTCCAGACTAAAACTCAGGCCTTCGAAAATCAGGCGGCCGCCGCGCTCACAGGATATGTCTTGGGCGACAAGGCGCAAATTATGTCATCAACTGACCGCCATTGGCGCTCAAGGTCGAGCCAGTGATGAATGAAGCATCATCAGCGGCCAGAAAAGCGACACAACGGGCAATTTCCTCAGGCTCTCCCAAGCGGCCAACCGGAATGAGCGGGAGAATGCGCTTGGCCAAGACATCTTCAGGAATGGCGCGCACCATTTCAGTGCCGATGTAGCCGGGGCAAATGGCATTGACTGTAATGCCTTTGGCCGCACCTTCCTGGGCCAGTGATTTCACAAAGCCGATTTCGCCGGCTTTGGCGGCCGCATAATTCACCTGGCCCATCTGACCCTTCTGGCCATTGATCGAAGAGATACAGACGATGCGGCCAAAGCCACGATCGCGCATACCGCCCCAGATTGGTTGGGTCATGTTGAAAAGCGAATTCAAGTTGGTGTTGATGACTTCATTCCATTGCTGGGCCGACATTTTATGGAACATGGCATCGCGCGTGATGCCGGCATTGTTGACCAGAATTTCAACGGGGCCAATCTCCGATTCAATGGCCTTGAGTGTTGTGGTGCAAGCTTCAAAGGATGAAACATCACATTTGTAGACGGCTATCCCAGTTTGTTCCTTGAATGCTGCGGCAGCAACATCATTGCCGGCATAAATGGCAGCCACCTTGCAACCATCGGCTTTCAGTCTTTTGGAAATGGCAGCACCAATACCCCGGGTGCCCCCCGTAACAACCGCAACTCTGCTCATAAATCCTCCCCGCAGTATTTTTTTCAATCATGCAACAGCGGGTGAGTTGCGGCAACTGGTTTCAGTGGAGACCAATTGCCGCCATTCGGAAATTAAATTTAACGCTCAAGGCACATGGCAACGCCCATGCCACCACCAATGCAAAGTGTGGCCAAGCCTTTCTTGGCGTTGGAACGCTTCATTTCAAAGAGCAGAGTGTTGAGAACGCGCGCACCTGAGGCACCAATCGGGTGACCAATGGCAATGGCACCGCCATTGACGTTCACTCTCGAGGTGTCCCAACCCATGTCCTTGTTCACCGCACAGGCTTGGGCGGCAAAAGCTTCATTGGCTTCAATCAAATTCAAATCGGCGGCATTCCAGCCAGCCTTTTTCAGCGCGGCGCGTGAGGCGGG
>JBDSTO010000199.1:0-11110 GCA_039928255.1 Aestuariivirga sp.
GCTGAACATATTCTGGGGCAGGACCCCGCCGTTAGCCTGATGGTTGGGGTGGATACGCAAGTATTCAATGGCTTTGTAAATTGCGGCGCAACGGGTGCCATCACCGGCATTGGCAATGTATTGCCCAAGCATGTCTTGCATCTTGTTGCACTCTGCGAAAAAGCCGCGCGCGGTGATGCAGTGGCAGGAGTGCAAGCCCTTGAACTGGAACAAGCGCTTGGCGTTCTTTCGTCATTCGATGAAGGCGTGGACCTTGTGCTCTACTATAAATACCTGATGGTGCTGGAAGGCAGTCCTGAATATGAATTGCATTTCTATGAGTCAGACAAGCTGGCTGACAGCCAGAAGAACTATGCCACGAGCCAACTGAAGCTTTTCAAAACCTGGTACGCCAATTGGGATGGTCGTCAGAAATGAAGGTCATCGATTCTCACACCGAAGGCGAGCCGACGCGGCTGGTGATTGAAGGTGGTCCTGATTTGGGCAATGGCTCTTTGGCGGAAAGGCGAGAGGGATTTGCTAAACATTTTGACAATTACCGCAAGTTCGCTGTCGATGAGCCACGCGGATATGATGCGATTGTTGGTGCACTTCTCTGTGAACCCGTCGACAAGAACTGCGCGGCTGGACTGATTTTTTTCAACAATGCGGGTTATCTCGGCATGTGCGGCCACGGCACCATTGGCGCTGCAATCACGCTGGCCCATTTGGGCAAAATTAAGCCGGGCCTTCATCAATTTGAAACGCCAGTCGGAATTGTCGGCGTCAATCTCCTGTCCACGGAAAGTGCAACAATCGAAAACGTGGAAAGCTATCGCTACCTTGAAGACGTGAGCGTGGACGTCGATGGCTATGGCAAAATGTCGGGCGATGTGGCGTGGGGCGGCAATTGGTTTTTCCTGTGCAAGCAGCTTCCATTCGAACTTTCAGTTGAGAATATTTCGAGGCTCACCAGCAGCGCTGAAGCCTTAAAGTTTGCATTGGTGAAGACGGGCATTACCGGGAAGGATGGCGCTGAGATCGATCACATTGAATTCTTTGGTCCACCACAAGCAGCAGATGCCCACGCCCGCAACTTTGTACTTTGTCCGGGCGGTGCTTACGACAGATCCCCGTGCGGAACTGGTACAAGTGCAAAGCTCGCCTGTCTTGCAGCAGCTGGCAAACTTGGCCCCGGCGAAGGCTGGATTCAAGAAAGCATCATCGGCAGCCGATTTGAGGCGCGCTATCGTTTGGGGCAGCAGGGCGGGGTAATCCCCAGCATCACCGGGCGTGCGTATGTCACTGCTGAAGCAACGCTCCTTCGCGATCCGCGAGATTTTCTGGCTGCACAGCTCAGTTCCTCGTGAATAGAAGCTCATTGCTGTTGCTTGCATCGTTTCCCAATTGCGCGGTTGACGATTCATGGAGGAAGTTTTAGCTTGCAGCCACGCAATCAAGCGCGAATGGGAGTGTCCTATGCGAAAACTTCTTCTTGCTGTTGCCACGGTTGGCCTGCTTGCTGCAGGATCCAGCCAACCTGCCCAAGCAAGGGTTTTTATTGGCTTTGGATATGGTCCGGGCTTTTATGGCTATCACCACCGTCCTCATTTCTACAATTGCTCCTACAAACAGGTTAAGGTGAGGGTCTGGAGTAATCGTTTGCACAAATTCGTGTGGCGTTGGCGGACCAAAAAATTCTGCTGGTAGTCGACTTGCATTTGCGCTTGGGCAGCGGCATATGACTGCCCATGGACAGTGAAATCATCAAGCCGGACTCAAACCCAAAGCCTGGAACCCAGGCTTTGGGCACGATTGGTTGTTTCGTGGCCGCTGCGGGTGCAACCCTTTTGACGCTGAGTCTGATTGGTGCGGCAACAGTCGCGTCAGTCTGGGCTTTTTGCAAGATGATTGGACTTCCTGACTACATTCTTGATGCTGCCCTGATCATTTCTGTCGTTCCAATTCTGCTTGCCACCTTCTGGACGGCCGGCCGCGCTTGGCATGTTGAACAGCGCTTGGAACAGGGTCTCGATGTTGACCAGCCGATTTTCGCTCTTCGGCATTATTTGTTGAAGCGCCGCTAAAACCCTGTTCAGCGGCAAAGAATCCGCTAGATTTCCCGTATGAGCATCTGGAACAGCATATCCGAACTGGCGCAGGGCGTTGGTTCATCCGTGGGCGGCCTCCTGGGCGGCTTCAGTCGAAATTCGTCAGCACCTGAAAAATCCGTGGCTTTTACAATTGGCATGATTGCCCTTGGTGCAAAAATGGCCAAGGCCGATGGCATTGTGACTGATGACGAAGTTGATGCGTTTCGCGAAGTTTTCCGCGTTCCCGAGAACGATATGGCCGCCGTGACACGCGTATTCAATCTTGCCAAACAGGATGTTGCGGGCTTTGAATCTTATGCCTCCCAAGTGGCCAAACTGTTTCCAAAAAAGCCTCAGGTTCTTGAAAATGTTTTGGATGGCCTGTTTCATATCGCCAAGGCTGATGGCCTCATCCATGAAAATGAAATCGCCTACCTCGAACAGGTGGCGAAAATTTTCGGCTTTGACAAACAAGGATTTGCCCGCATCCGTGCCCACCATGTTTTGATTCAGGATGACCCTTATGAAATTCTTGGGGTCGATCGCGGCGAGACACCTGCTTCCATCAAGAAGAAATACAAGACATTGGTCAAGAACCTGCACCCCGACAAACAAATGGCCGAAGGTGTTCCCGCTGAAATGGTGAAACTCGCCAATGAACGTCTGGCGCGCATCAATGCCGCGTATGGCGAGATCGAGAAGGAACTGGTTTCGTGAAAGGCACGAAGCTGCCCCACAAAATTCAAGTCTCTCCGAATTTTGGTTCAAGGGCAGCGGGGAAATCCATCTCGATCATCCTTCTGCACTATACCGGCATGAGCGATGCTCAAAAATCCTGTGACTGGTTGTGCAACGAAGCCTCGGAAGTGTCATGCCACTATCTGGTGGATGAGGACGGCACCATCATCCAGATGGTGGGCGAAGATAAACGCGCCTGGCACGCTGGTCTTTCATCATGGGGAGATGAAGAGGACATCAACTCCGCTTCGATTGGAATCGAAATTCAAAATCAGGGCCACACCTTGGGCTATGTAGATTTTCCCGAAACCCAAATGCTGTCAGTCGCCGATCTCACCCACGACATTGCAACACGCCATCACATCAAGCCAAAATTCATTCTGGCCCATTCCGATGTGGCGCCCGGCCGCAAAATCGATCCGGGTGAAAAGTTCGACTGGAAGTTTCTGCACACGAAAGGCGTTGGTCATTGGGTGAAGCCTGAGCCACTCTCGGGGGGGAGCTTTCTGCAACTCGGGGATTCAGGTGATCCAGTTATGGCGTTGCAGGGAATGTTGAAGTTATATGGCTACGGTCTTGAAGTAGATGGTATTTTTGGGCCCAGGACCAAAGTTGTGGTAGAAGCTTTCCAGCGCCATTTTCGCCAGGCCCGCGTCGACGGCATTGCCGATCAGTCGACGGTGATTACATTGCACCGGTTGCTGCGAAGCTAATTTGTATCTTCGCCCTTGCAAGCCCGGTTCAAAGCAGCGAAATCTGCATCACCCAAAGGATACGACTTTTTCTCCAATTTTACCGTAACGGCAATCGTATCAGATGCCATTACGGCCTTATAAAATGCGGCGTTCTGGTCAAATTGCACCTCAACGTTGACGAGGCCAGAGGCCTGATCCTTTTCAACTTCACTTTTAAAGCTGAAAGTCCGTCCAGCAACCATCGCTGACACTTTTGGGTGCTGGCCGGGCTTTGCTGTAGCCCCAGAAACCGGCACGAACATAGACATGGATTTGGCACCCACGTCACACCAGAAACTCAAACCCACGTCGGCGGTTTCAGGTACGCCAAACACCAGAAAAGCCTGCTTGTCGGAATTGTCGATAGACCATTGCCGCTCTTGGGCAAGAGCGGGGGCGGCGAGGGCAACAAGAATAAGGGCAGTCAAAGCAGAGCGCATGAAACCAACTTTCTTCAGCCAGCATAAAGCAAGCTGCACCTCAAGCCAGTCTCATTTCGTCAGCCGCTCAGAAATTTCCGACAACGCCTTTTTGCCGAATGAAATCAGCAAGCAGGTTGTAATTCATGATGTTGGCTTTGAAGATGGCATCAAAGGCATCGCCCGCCACGGGTACCATCCCAAGTCCTGAATCGATGGCGACATTGGCGAGCATTCGAACGAGAACGTCGCGCGGGGCACCAAGCTTATAAGCCTGCTGAACGATGTAAAGTGAGACAGCAAGGCCCGCCAAGTCTCCGCCCACTGGCAAAAGGCCAATCAACGGGTCAAGCCCTACGCGGAAATTGGTGAAGGGAATCGCCACAGCATTATCCATCAGCCGTGCAATGATTTTCAGACGGCGCATGGTTCTCACCGTCTCGGCATGGCTCATCGAAAAGCTGTGATCGGCATTGAAACTGGCGGCAGTCATTTTCTCGGCTCTCCCACGCGCGGCGAACTTGCCGCTGGCAGGCCCAAACATGGGGAACAAATGTCAAACTGCAAGAGTGTAAACCGCCAGAGTTGACGGGGCGGCCCCTTGCGCCTAACCCCCTTTTGCCAGTTGGCTGGATGACCGCTGCCGCAATTTCCGAAAGGAAGCGGGGGAGGAAAGTCCGGGCTCCACGGATACAAGGTGCCGGGTAACGCCCGGCGGGGGCAACCCCAGGGAAAGTGCCACAGAAACAAACCGCCGATCTTCGGTAAGGGTGAAAAGGTGCGGCAAGAGCGCACCGCGGCTCCGGCAACGGAGCTTGGCCAGGCAAACCCCACCCGGAGCAAGACCGAATAGGGGTGGTGTGGAGGAAACTCCAAAGCCGTGTCCGGCTTTACCGCCCGGGTTGGTTGCGCGAAGCATTTGGCAACAAATGCTCCAGATGAATGGTCATCCATTGCGGGGTCAAACCCGTGAAGACAAAACCCGGCTTATAGGCCAACTGGCAATTTTCTGACTCCGGCCCGAAGCCCTGACCAAAGCCCTGAAATGACTCAAATTTGAAACCATTTGTTAATACTGGCGGAGGCATTGTCAGGCTTCCGTTAACCACTTGTTCACAGTACTTTCCCCGATGAGTAACGCCCAGTCATCTCCCCAGTCTCCGGCTTTGCAGCGGCATGTCCCCGTCATGCTGCCAGAAGTGCTGGCTGCCTTGACACCACATGCGGGCGAAACCTATGTCGACGGAACCTTCGGGGCAGGTGGCTACTCCACCGCAATTTTGCAGGCCGCCGACTGCACGGTTATTGCCGTCGATCGTGACCCCGATGCCATAAAGGCAGGCGAAACTGCGGTGATGAATTTCAAAGGTCGTCTCAAACTGGTTGAAGGCCGCTTCAGCGAATTGGCGCAGCTTGCGCGCGATGCCACGGACGAAAAAATCATGGGCGTGGTGTTGGACATTGGCGTGTCGTCCATGCAGATCGATGAGGCGGCGCGCGGCTTTTCCTTCATGCGCGAAGGGCCACTCGACATGCGCATGGCCCAAAGTGGTGAAAGTGCCGCCGATGTTGTGAACCGCTACGAGGCCGATGCTTTGGCCAACATCATTTTCCAGTTGGGCGAGGAGCCACGCTCGCGCAACATCGCCAAGGCCATCGTCAAAGCCCGCATCGAAGCCCCTCTCGTGACAACGCTTGATCTTGTTCGGGCGGTAGAGGCAGCGACCGGCCCCCAGCGCGCCAAGGATCGCATTCATCCCTCCACCCGAACATTTCAGGCTTTGCGCATTTATGTGAACAGCGAACTTGAAGAACTGGCCGAAGCCTTGTCGGGCGCTGAAGAAATTCTGGGCGAGGGCGGCAGGCTTGTCGTTGTCACGTTCCATTCTCTGGAAGACAGGATCGTAAAGCGCTTTTTTGCTTCGCGCAGCGGATCACTTCCCACTGCATCACGCCATTTTCCGGAGCTGGCAAAGGGGCCAGCGCCCAGTTTCATACTGCCACAAAAATCCCATATCGGTGCTTCTGAGACAGAGGCCGATTTGAACCCGCGCTCGCGCTCGGCCAAATTGCGTGTTGGCATAAGAACCGCAGCCCCCGCCTTCAAGCGCGATCTAAAAGATTTGAATTTTCCAATGCCCGGCCGGAGCAAAAGCCAATGATCAAACTGATGAACGCTATATTGGTGTGCTGCGTGCTGGCCGGAGGTTTTGTTCTCTATTCATTGGAACATGAAACCCGTGGGTTGGAGCGCGAGATCGCAAAAACACAGAAGGCGATCATCGACGAGCGCGAACAGACCAAAATGTTGAACGCTGAATGGGCCAGCCTGACAAGGCCCGACCGTTTGCAAAAGTTTGCGGAAGAACAGTTGAAGTTGCAGTCCGTAAGCGCCAGCCAAATTGTGTCTCTCGCCGATCTGGCCTCCAAGATTCCAGACCATCCCGTTGTAAAACTGGAAGCACAAAACTCTGATCCCATCGGCGACATTCTGGAAAAAATGCAATGACCGTAGAAGTTCCGGAGTTTGAAAACCCAGCCCTGCGCGGTCGTCTGCGCGGTCAAAATCGCATTAGGCTTTTGGGACTGCTGTTTTGCGCGTTCTTCCTGGCAATTGTAGTCCAGTTGGGTCAACTGACACTGCTGCATCATGTGGCACCAACCAATTCTGAACTCGTCGAACACGAGCCACCAACCCCAAGGCCGGACATTGTTGATCGCAACGGTGTGGTGATGGCCACCGACGTTGCCGTGGCCTCGCTTTATATCGACCCACGCAAGATCATCGACATTGACGAGACGGTTGAAAGCCTGACCGCCGCCATGCCCGACATTGAAGCGAAGACCTTGCGCCAGCGCTTGCTGCAGCCGGGCCGCGCCTTCATCTGGCTGAAGCGCCAGGTGAGCCCCGAAGAACGCGACCTCGTCTATAATCTTGGCTTGCCCGGTGTGGGGTATGTGAATGAGCGCAAGCGCGTCTATCCGCTGGGCCACTTGGCGGCCCACGCGATCGGCTATGTCGACATCGACAACAAGGGCATCGCGGGCATCGAAAAATTTCTCGATGTTCAGGGGGCCATGTACACGGCCTCACTGAGCGAGCCCGACAGCAATGCAACAGCACCAGCGCAGATGTCCATCGACGCAAGGGTGCAGCAGGCCGTCACCGACGAAGTGTCCAAGGCCGTGCTAAAATTCCACGCCAAATCCGGCGGCGGCATCGTGCTCAATACTGAAACCGGCGAGATCGTTTCGATGGCTTCATTTCCGGATTATAATCCGAACGAAGACGAAAAGCACTTGACCTCGGATCAGCAGAACAAACTCACCAGCGGCGTCTATGAATTGGGCTCGGTGATCAAGGCCGTCACCTTTGCCATGGCCCTTGATTCAGGTGTCGTCAACATGGACTCGCGCTTTGACGTATCCCACCCTTTGATCATCGGGAATGCCCGGATCAACGAATTTCATGCGCCCAGGCGCGTGCTCACTTTGCCGGAAGTATTCACCTACTCGTCCAACATCGGTTCGGCCAAAATGGCACTGGCTGTTGGCTTGGAAGCCCACCATGAATTTTTGAAGCGCGTCGGCCTGCTTGACAGATTGGTGACGGAGTTGCCCGAATCCGCAAGGCCCTTGCTGCCGCGCCATTGGAGCAAACTTTCCTCCGCCACAGCAGCTTTTGGTCATGGTTTTGCCGTACAACCGCTTCAAGGCCTTTCGGTGATTTCTGATTTGATCAACGGCGGAACATCAATTCCACCAACGCTTTTGAAGCGGGACAAGGCATCGGCCGACGTTCTGTCTCACCGCATTATCAAACCTGAAACGTCTGAAACGCTGCGTTATCTGTTTCGGTTGAATGTCTTGCAAGGCACAGCATCAAAAGCCGATGTCATCGGCTATCGTGTCGGTGGCAAAACTGGCACGGCTGAAAAAGTCATCAACGGTCGGTATTCCAAGGATAAGAGTCTGGTGTCATTCATTGGCGCCTTTCCGATGGACAAGCCCAAGTTTGCAATTCTTGTAATGCTGGATGAACCCCAAGCCCTGCCTGAGACCTATGGTTTCACGACAGCCGGTTGGAACGCCGTTCCCACCGCTGCAAAAATTATCGAACGCATTGCTCCCATTTTGGGCGTGGTTCCTGAATTTACTGCCGACGATTTGGTAAAGCTTGCCAAGCAGGCCAAAGCGGCAAAGAAGGAAGGCTGAAGTGACCCAGCTTCTGAGCCGCTTGCTGCTTGATGATGCGCCGTTTCCAAAGATTGGCGACGTCACCATCACCGGCATCACCTCAGACAGCCGCGCCGTGAAGCCAGGTTTCGTTTTTGCGGCGCTGCCCGGCACCAAGGTTGACGGCGCTAAATTTATTCCCCAGGCACTGGCCAGTGGCGCTGTTGCTGTGCTGGCAATGCCCGGCGCCTATAAGGCCGATGGCCCGGTCATCGAAGTTGCAAATCCGCGCCGCCTTCTGGCTCTGATGGCCGCGCGCTTTTATGACAGCCAGCCCGATACGATTGTGGCCGTGACGGGCACCAATGGCAAAACTTCAGTAGCAGTTTTCGTGCGGCAGATTTGGGAGGCTATGGGCTTTCGTCCTGCGAGCCTTGGCACCATTGGTGTTGTCGGTCCTGCGGGCTCAACATATCTGGCCCACACCACGCCAGACCCTGTTGAACTCGCCAAACTCGCCGCCGATTTGGCCGAGAACCATGTTGATCATCTGGCAATTGAAGCCTCCAGTCACGGGCTTGAACAGAATCGTCTGGATGGCTTGCGGCTGACAGCGGGCGCCTTCACCAACCTCACCCGCGATCATCTCGACTATCACCACACATTTGAAGCCTATTTTGCTGCCAAGATGCGGCTGTTCGATGCTTTGCTGCCAGAAGGCGCTGCCGCCGTCATCAATATGGATGGGGATCATGGCGCTGAAGTTCTGGCGCATGCGACCAAGGCAAAACTTCTACCTTTCACCGTCGGCCGCAAGGGTAATGACCTGAAACTTCTGTCGGCCACACCAGAGGGCCTGAGCCAAATCCTCAAGCTCGAGACCCGGTGGGGCGAATTTACTGTCGATCTTCCACTTGTCGGAGAGTTTCAAGTCTCTAATGCTCTTGTTGCTGCAGGCTTGGTCATTGCCTCAGGGGGCGAACCAAAGATGACCTTGCACGCGCTTGAATCTTTGAAAGGTGCCAAGGGTCGCCTCGAACTGGTGGGCCTTGCAAAATCTGGTGCCCCAGTCTTTGTCGATTATGCTCACACGCCTGATGCTTTGGAGAATGCGCTGTCGTCGCTCAGGTCCAATGCGAAGAACAAGCTTGTGGTAGTTTTCGGCTGTGGCGGTGACCGTGACAAGGGCAAGCGTCCCATTATGGGTGGCATTGCATCAAAGCTGGCGGACACGGTGATTGTGACAGATGACAACCCGCGCAGTGAAGAACCATCCGTCATCCGTTCCGAAATCATGGCTGGGGCAAAGCGCGCGACCGAAATTGGCGACCGCGCCAAGGCCATTGCCAAGGCTGTTTCAGATCTCTCCAGCGGCGATGTCTTGCTGGTTGCAGGAAAAGGCCATGAAGAAGGTCAAATCATTGGGCAGAAAACCATTCCCTTCAGCGACCACGACGCGGTGAAAGCCGCACTTTTAGGAAAAGACTATCATGGTTGAGCGGCCACTCTGGACAGTTCAAGAACTTCTCGCTGCCACGGGTGGTCATCTTGAAGGTGAGATCACCCATCCGATCAATGGCATTTCAATCGACAGCCGTAGCATTGCGGAAGGTGATGTATTTGTCGCTATCAAGGGCGAAAAACAGGACGGTCATGATTATGTTCCGGCGGCTTTGAAAACCGGTGCCGCTGTGGCGATTGTGTCAAAACCCACACCCGAAATGCTGGCTGCAGGTCCTGTGCTCACAGTGCGCGATGATCCGCTGCGGGGGCTTGAAGCCATGGGCCGGGCGGCGCGCAATTGGAACCACGGAAAATCAATCGCAGTCACCGGCAGTGTCGGCAAAACCTCGACCAAGGAAATGCTGCGTGTCGCACTTTCCGCGTCCGGCCAGACGCACGCCTCGGCTGCCTCCTTTAACAACCATTGGGGCGTGCCGCTAACGCTCGCCCGCTTCCCGCGCAACGCAGCGTTCGGCGTATTCGAAATCGGCATGAATCACGCTGGCGAAATCACCCCACTGGTTGATATGGTGAAACCGCATATCGCTATCATCACAACGATTGCCGAAAGCCATCTCGGCCATTTCAAATCGCTGGATGAAATTGCCGATGCCAAGGCCGAGATATTTTCAGGCCTCGTTTCAGACGGCATCGCCATCATCAACCGTGACACTCCCTATTATGATCGCCTTGCGAAATCGTCGCGAGACCAGGGCGTGACCAATATTGTGAGCTTTGGTGCACATGAGAAATCTGACGTGCGGATGGAGCGTGTTGCCCTTCACCCCACATGCTGCTGCATCACGGCGAACGTGATGGGCGAGCCCGTTGTTTACAAGCTTGGCGTTCCCGGACGCCACATGGCACTGAACAGTTTGGCAGTTCTGGCCGCGGTGAAACTCGCAGGGGCCGATCTCGCCCGTGCAGCATTGGCACTGGCAGAGGCCGCACCCGCCAAGGGCAGGGGCGTGCAGGAACGCCTGCGGGGAACTGCCGGCGAGATCCTCCTTATTGATGAAAGCTACAATGCCAATCCTGCCTCAGTGTCCGCCGCTCTGGGTCTGCTGGCCCAGGCAAAACCGGGCAAAAGCGGCCGGAAAATTGCTGCTTTGGGCGATATGTTGGAATTGGGTGAATTCGGCCCCGGCCTCCACGCCGGTCTTGCCAAAGACATCGACGAACAGCTATTGGACCGCCTCTATGCCGCCGGGCCCCTGATGGCCCATTTGTGGGCAGCCGTACCGCCTTCGCGCCGCGGCTTCCACGCTGAAAATTCCGCAGAACTGGCCACCCGAATAGTGGCGGATTTGCGCGATGGAGACGTCATCATGGTCAAAGGGTCTTTAGGCAGCAAGATGGCACTCGTGGTTGATGCCATAAAAAACAATTTCAAACCGGTCGCCGGGGGAAACTGATCAATGCTTTACTATCTGCTTCTCAAGCTCACGACCGAAGTCTCGGCCTTCAA
>JBDSTO010000200.1:0-3669 GCA_039928255.1 Aestuariivirga sp.
TTGGGCGTTGCGGCACTCGCCATCATCGGCTCTCTGTCATCAGGTTTGCGTCGCGGGCTTGATGAACAGGGCCAGCAGCTTTTAGGCGGTGACATTGAATTCGCATTGGTTCAACGCGAGGCGACGCATGTTGAAAAGCAATGGCTCGCGGGTCAAGGCACCATCTCACAAACAACCACACTCCGCGCCATGGCGCAAAGTTCCGATGACACCGCTCTGGTTGAAATCAAGGCTGTCGATGCGGCCTATCCTCTTTACGGCAAGCTTCAGACATCACCGCAAAGCGCTGACACTTTTACTGCAGTGAACGGCGTCTTCGGCGCGGCGGTCGATGAGGCTTTGCTCTCGCGGCTTGGCATCAAACTGGGCGATAAAATAAAACTGGGATCGGCCACTATTGAAACCCGTGCCACCATCATCAGCGAGCCCGACAAAATTGCAGGGGGCATTTCCTTTGGTCCACGCGTCATGCTTTCACCCGAAGCCTTGGCGACAACGGGCCTTGTTCAACCGGGCAGCCTCATCACCTATGCCTATCGTGCAAAATTGCCGCAACCAGCAACCCTGGCAGAAGGCCAGAGCCTTGAGAAAGCAGCGGCGACAAAATTCCCCGACGCGGGATGGCGCGTGCGTACCACCGACAAAGCTGCCCAGGGGGCCGATGAATTCATCAGCCGACTTGGCTATTTCATGACGCTCGTCTCGGTGGCCGCATTGGTCGTGGCGGGTGCGGGCATTGCCAATGCCACCAGAGCCTTTGTCGAACGACGACGCGAACAGATTGCAACGTTGAATTGCCTGGGCATTGAATCAAGGGACGTGATTGCGATCAGCCTTGTTGAAATCATGCTGGTCAGTCTTTTGGGCGTGGCCATCGCCGTTGCCATGGGTGCAGCTTCACCCTTCATTGTGAAATCACTCTTCGGCGCAATGTTGCCCTTGCCTTTGGTCACAGGCCTTGACGTGAAACCTCTCGCTTTGGCCGCCGTCTTGGGACTTCTGATTACTGCAGCCTTTGCGCTGTGGCCTCTGGGCCGCATTTCGAAAATTAGAGGTGCCAGTCTTTTTCGTTCGCAAGGCATGGATGAGCAGGGCCTGCCCTCACGCGGAATTCTTTTCTCAAGCTTGGGCCTTCTCGCCATTGCTGCAGCTGTTGTGTTGTTGGCTTTTGATGACAAGCTCGTCACCGCATCTTATTTGGGCGGACTGGTTTTGAGTTTCGTCCTTCTTTCAGGGTTGGCGCGGGGCGTCATCATGGTGGTGCGCCGCCTGCCCCGCCCGAAAAACATGTTGCTGCGACACGCCCTGAGCAATCTTGCGCGACCGGGCAGCACCGCTGTTTCCGTGATCCTTGCGTTGGGCTTGGGGCTTGCACTGTTCGTCACCCTGGCTTTGACCGACCGGATCATTTCCACGGAACTCCGCTCGGGCCTTCCCGAGAAAGCGCCCGCCTTCTTTTTTCTTGATGTGCAGAACCCTGATCTCCAAAAATTTGAAACGACGTTGAATGCACAAACCGGAATTATCGATCTTTCAAATTCACCCATGCTGCGTGGTCGCATCACCAAGATCAAAGGCGTTGCATCAGAAAACTACAAGGCGAGTGCCGACTCCTCATGGGTGTTGAAGGGCGATCGCGGCCTCACCTATGCCGATGAGTTGCCCAAAGGCTCAACCCTGGTTGAAGGCAAATGGTGGGCCAAGGATTATGCCGGACCTCCGCTGGTTTCAATGACCGATGACATTGCCAAGGGTCTCGATTTGAAATTGGGAGATCACATCACCGTCAATGTTCTGGGCCGTGAGGTGGAAGCGGAGATTGCCTCAACCCGCAAGGTGAATTGGAAAAGCCTCGGCATCAATTTCGTTCTGGTCTTCACGCCCAACACGCTGGTCAATGCACCGCATGCCCACATTGTGACGGCAGGCATGAACGGTGGTGATGAAGGTGCTGTGTTGAAATCCATCGCCAAGAGCTTTCCCTCAGTCACCGGAATTCGCGTGAAGGATGCACTCGACACAGTGAGTGCGCTTCTTGGCAAAATGCTGGTGGCGGTGCGCGGTGCCAATGTCGTTTCGCTGCTGACGGGTGTCTTGGTCCTGGCGGGAGCTCTCGCCGCAGGACTTTCCACGCGCAGCTACGATGTCGTGGTGCTCAAAACTTACGGCGCCAGCCGCGCGCAACTGCTGTGGGGTTTTGTCGTTGAATATGGGCTGCTCGGCCTTCTGGCGGCAGGCTTTGGCATTATCACGGGAACAATTGCGGCCTGGGGATTGGCGCGCTTTGCTCTCGACATGCCGTTCCAGTTTTCATTTGGATTGGCACTTTCAACCGCCGTCATCGCCATGGTTTTGACGATCCTCGCAGGCCTCACAGTCACTTGGGCTGCTCTTTCAGCCAAGCCTTCCTTCTATCTGAGAAACGGCTAAAAGAACCTGATGGTCAAACTGAATAAAATCTACACAAGAACCGGCGACAAGGGCGAAACGGCCTTGGGGAGCGGCGAGCGCCTGTCCAAGGCTCACATCCGCATTGCAGCTTACGGCACGGTTGATGAAACCAATTCCGTGGTCGGCGTTGTGCGCCTTCACACCAATGAACGCCAGTTTGCCAAGCTTGATGTGATGCTCGGTCGCATTCAAAACGAGCTCTTTGATTTGGGCGCAGACTTGTGCGTTCCGGACCGTGGGCAAAAACTTGAATTTGAACCGTTGCGCATCCTGCCAAAACAATATGAGCGACTCGAATCAGAAATTGATGAGCTCAATGGCGAGCTTCAACCGCTGCGCTCCTTCGTTTTGCCCGGCGGCGATCCGGCGGCGGCACAGCTTCACATTGCCAGAACCGTTTGCCGCCGTGCCGAACGTCTGATTGTGGAACTTGCCGCCATTGAAGGCGAACACGTGAGCGAAGGCGCCATCGCCTATATCAACCGCCTCTCTGATTTCTTTTTTGTTGCCAGTCGCTGGGTCAATTACACATCCGGCCAGGGCGACATTCTCTGGGTGCCAGGGAAAACACGCTAGATGCTGGCCGCCTTCGTTGCGGGCCTTGCCTTGGGCGGAAGCCTTATCGTGGCCATTGGCGCACAAAATGCCTTTGTTATCCGCCAAGGCGTTTTAAATTCCCATGTATTCTGGATCTGCCTGTTTTGCGCCGTAAGCGATGCCATTCTGATCTGGGGTGGAACCTATGGACTGGGCGTGATTTTGCTGAATCTGCCTTGGCTCGTACCCGTCATGACCTTTGGCGGAGCAGCCTTTCTGCTCTGGTATTCCACCAAGGCTTTCATGCGAGCGCTTAATCCAACCGCCATTGCCGAAGAAGGAAAGACCACGACAAGTCTCACCCTTGCGCTTCTCACCTGTGCTGCCTTCACCTGGGCGAACCCGCATGTCTATCTCGACACCGTGATCCTGGTGGGCTCCATTGCCAATGCGCGGCCTGCAGGCGAGCAGGCGCCCTTCGCGGCAGGCGCAACTCTCGCCTCATTTATTTGGTTCTTTACGATCGGTTACGGGGCCAAGGCGTTGCGCGGGCCCCTGTCCAAGCCTATTGTCTGGCGTGCAATTGACGCTGCAATTGCAATTATAATGTTCTGGCTCGCCGTCAAACTGGTGCTTGGCTATGTTTATTCCGCTGCATGATGACACGCCTTTACGACTGAT
>JBDSTO010000201.1:0-9301 GCA_039928255.1 Aestuariivirga sp.
GATCCCATATTCCATCCAGCCGCGGGGCTGATTTTCGGAGCGCCAGTCCTTCGTATCAACAGTCCACATCACCAAACGATACCCGAGCTTCCGGACGATTGAATCAACGGTCCTGTTGCGGTCGCCAAAAGGTGGTCGAAAGAGTTTTGATCCGGGGCCTTGATAGGGAGCGATGAGGCGTTCGGCTTTTTCAATTTCCGCTTTGACAGCATCCGCTGACAATTTTGACAGGTGCGGATGACTGTGAGTGTGATTTCCAATCCGGTGCCCGGCTTCGGCGACGCGCAGGACGATGTCCGGGTACTGCTCTACATATTTCCCGATGAAGAAAAACGTCGCCTTTAATTTATGCTGCTCCAACGTCTCAAGTATCAGTTCAGTATTTTGGGGTTGAGGCCCGTCGTCAAAGGTCAGCCACACGTTCTTCTGGAGCCGGAGCGCGTCTTTGGAGACCAGCCCTTTGGCCTTAAGCCACCATTTTGCGATCAATGTTTTTAACGAATTGCCCATGTTTTGCCCAAGGCGGGTTGCCCAACCCGCAAACAGAAGTGCCTATCGTCTAACATATTTTAATTAAAAACAAGGTCTTGCGATGAAGCGACCGCGTGGGGGCCTTTGCCAAAGCTGCGCAAAACGCGGCACGGCGTTATCCAATGCCATAAAGATTGAGCAGAAGCTTTGTCGGCTTGGTCCTCCGACATCCCAAGCACACGTGCGAACAAGCACCGACCGATAAGGGCGCAGGTTTGGTCGAGCGGCCTCGGGTGTCAGCCCCAGCTCTCAAAACGAAAGGCCCTGCGATGGGAATGACAATCGCACTTCATACCAGTTAGAAAAGGAATGGCGCGCCCGAAAGGATTCGAACCTCTGACCCCTAGATTCGTAGTCTATTTACTGTGAAACCCAGTGGAATGCCATGAAACCTTGTGATATAAGAAAAGCTCAAGAACCAAGGCAGAATGGGCCTTCAATAGGTTTCACCGAATTTCAGCAAGTTTTGTCCCGCTGAAACCCCGTTGAAACCCCGGAAGCGGGTTAGAGCAATGGCAGCAGATAATAGAAAGCATTGGACCGAGCGAGGCCTGCTGGCTCTCAAGTCGCAAGAGCGCAAAGATTACCGCGATCCGAGCACTGACGGCCTCGTGCTGCGCGTCTCGCCATCGGGTGCAAAATCATGGGCCTTGATCTACCGGCGCAAAGGCGACGGTTATCAGCGCCGTTTCACGATAGGGGCCTTTGGACCGGGGCAGGGGCAATTCACTCTCGCTGCTGCGCGGGATGAGGCAGACAAGCTTTGGGGTGAGATTGCGCGGGGCAAAGACCCGGGGCAGGGCAAAGCCAATGTGGCAAAGGCTGAGACGGTGGCCGAACTGCTGGATCTGTTCATTGCCAAGCACAAGAAGCCAAACGCCGCCTGGACAAAAGAATGCGCACGAGTGTTTGAAAAGGACGTGAAGCCCGTCATCGGTCACTTCAAACTTCCCGAATTGACCCGCCCCCAAGTGAGACAAGTTCTTGACCGGGTCGAGAAGCGCGGTGCTACAGCGACGGTCAACCGGACCTTGGCAGCAATGCGGCGAGCGCTGCAATGGGCGGTCGAGCAAGATATGCTTACCGTCAATCCCGCAACAAGCATCAAGACCGAGATTGAGGAAAAGCCAAAAGACCGTGCATTGAGCGAAGCCGAGATTAAAACCTTCTGGGCTGGCCTTGAAGATGCCGAGACCCCGATTGGCCAAAGAGTGCGCATCGCACTCAAACTTGTCCTTTTGACTGGACAGCGGCCCGGCGAGGTATCGGGTGCATTGAAGGCAGAACTCGATATGGACGCCGCACTCTGGAGACTGCCAGAAGGTCGCACCAAGAATGGTAAAGCTCACACGGTTCCGCTGCACCCGCTGGCTGTTGCGTTATTTAAAGAGGCCATGGCATTGGACCCTGATTGCCCCTTTGTGTTTTGCGTTCGGGGCAGGTCGGTGGCCAAGGCCTCTGCCACGCCACAGGCGATGCAGAGCCATGCCCTCAGCAAAGCGATGATGCGAGCGCAGAAGGATTTGGGTTTGAGCAAAGCGCCGGCCACACCTCACGACTTGCGCCGTACTGCAGCCACGCACATGGCGCGGCTGGGATTCCAGATGGCCCACGTTGCGGCAGTGCTCAATCATGGGCTGACATCAAGGCGCTCAATTACCGAGCGCGTTTATGTTCACCATGAATTTCTTCCCGAAAAAGCAGCCGCACTGATGGCTTGGGGAAACGAAGTCGAGCGCCTGACAGGCAAGACAAAGCCACATAGCAACGTCTTGGCGATGAGGGCCTAGCATGCCCCATAAGCCCACTGGTGGAAAGAATGGGCGGCCACGAAAGTCGGCAACCACGCCATTTTCTGCAAAGCAAAACCTTTACATTGAAATGGCCGGGGAAGCCCCCGGCTTGTCATCAGCGGAATATGCGCGCCGATTGAATGTCACACGATCCGCCGTCAGCAAATGGGCCAATGACCCTTTCATCGCGCGTCAGATTGATCGGCAGCATTCAATGCGGGTAGGGATGCAGATTGCAAAGAATCTCAAAGCCCGTGACAAGGCCATCGAAGTCGCAGTGGAGGAGGAACTTGAAAGAGAAGCCAATCAGCGCGCGACATCAATCACCGCCTGGGTGAACAGCAATTGGCCGGGAGATGACAAAATCAAAGTCCCTTTTCCTGGGCCGGACGATGCGCCATTAGCGAGGCTAGAAGTGATAAATTTCATGGTTCAACACAACATGATTCCGGCTGGTCACCAGAGAGAAGCGCGGAATCGCGCCCTCCGAAAAGGAGGGTTTTCGTTGACATGGCCCCGACAAAAGGCCTGAAAGATAGCGCGCTTCGATAGAAACCGGTCCATTTGGATATCCGTGAAACACGCTGCATTCGCAGCAAACGGAGAACCAAATGGCAAAGCTTATCCCCGAAAGTGAAGTTCGGAATCGTCTGGCAAATATCAGCCACACGACCTTCTGGCGCATTCGCCGCGAAAGTGATTTCCCGCTCCCTGTTTCCATTTCCCCAAATCGTCAGGGGTGGTGGGATAACGAGGTCGATGCCTGGGCCAAAGCCCGCACGGTAGGCGTCGCCGCCTAAGACTGAACCCTTTCGGTAGCGGCCAAATAAAACGGCCCCACCGCGCCGCAAGGGCAATCAGATGAGGCCGTTTATTTAGGTTCAATCGCATGAACAATCTATCTCACCATCCTAGCAATTACAAGCCGCCTCTTTGTGGGCAGCCTTGCCGTCACCGTCGCGAGCCCCGCATGAAGGCCTTCACCATCGACCGTTCTTGCATCGTTATTGCAACGCGTTGGGAGGGCTTCGCCAATGGCTAGTCGCACTCTTTTGAAAGTGACCTTCTCTGTTGCAGGTGGTCCTGCAAAGCTTGCAACTGGCAGAGAGGGCCAAAGTTTGATTGCGCTTGTAAGCGCTGGACCGCGGGGCATCACCAGCCTGGAGACTTTTAAAGCCGGTTGGGCTGTGCGCCTTGGCGCTTACATTTTCGACCTCAAGAAAATGGGCGTTCCCATCGTCACCACCCGCGAACCGCATGACGGCGGAAACCATGGACGCTACTCTCTTAGCGGTCCAGTCACTATCCTTTCGATTAGCGGTGGTGATGCAATCCAACAGCCTTTGAAGGCGGTGGCGTAATGGGCGCAGTTGTCTCATTCCGCCATTCGCTAAAGGGCGGGCGCGTTGCCGCTGGCAACCAAGTCGCCAGCTTCAGTATCAGTGTGCCAGCTAATCTTGCCATGCGCATTTCTGATGCTGCCGTTTGGATTCCCAAGTCACCGCAACAGATGGCGCTTGATGTGCTGGAAGCCGCTTTCCCGATGATGGGAGGTGCTGCCTGATGCCGGATCCTTCCAACCTCGATGTTGAACAAGCGCTGCTTGGCGCTGTGATTTCCGACACAGCGGGGCATTACTTGCCACAGCTTGTTGGATTGTCTCCAGACCATTTCTCGGAGGGGATCCATTCGCGCATCTTTGAAGCAGTTATAAAACTCAGTGCCAAGGGAGCCTTTAGTGGTCCTCTTGGCCTCAAGGCCTATTTTGAACAAGACGCCACTTTGGCGGAGATTGGTGGGACCGGTTATATCGCCAGACTTGCGGCTCTTGCGGCGCCTGGTATTTCGCTGGTCTCTCACGCCGCACTGTTGCGTGATCTGGCTGCAAGGCGAGTGGCGATTGATGCAGCTGAAGCATTGGTCGAACGCGCCACCAACGTGAATGTTGATGAACCGTTCCGGCCAGTTTTGGCTGAGCACATTGCGAACCTTCAGGGCCTCTTTGATAGCAGCCAAGCGCGCAAGACGACCTATGAGCTCGCTGAAGCCAATCTGGCGATGCTTGATCGCTTGGAACGCATCATGGCCGGTGAAGCAGACCGCAATGCGATTAAGACGGGCATTGCATCCCTTGACGCGCAAACCGGTGGCCTTCACCGCGGCGAATATGTCATTTTGGGTGGCAGACCGAGCATGGGCAAGACTGCACTTGCGGTGCAGATCATTTCCAATGTGGCCCAGAACGGCGGGGGAGCTTTTTATTCAAGCTTGGAAATGCCGGTGGCTTTGCTCACGCCGAGATTTGCATCTTGTCGCCTCTGGATGCCCGGTGAAACAAATATCGAATATCAGTCAATCTTGCGCGGTCAGGTTTCGTCACAGCAGGCGGGCTGGGTGGTATCGGCAGCTAAAGAAACGGAAAGCTGGCCTCTCATCATTGATGATGCGCCAGGCCTCACGCCAAGCGAACTGGAAGCGCGCGCACAAGTAGCCAAGGCACGGCTGGAACGCGCTGGCAGGTCATTGGACCTCGTGGTGGTGGACCATCTGCACAAGATGAGGCAACCGGGCTGCCAGTCCAAGGTGACCGAATACACCGAAATCAGCGCACGTTTGGCCCAAATGGCAAAGCGCTTAGATTGCCCTGTGCTGGCTTTAGCACAGCTCAATCGCAGTGTTGAAAGCCGAGACGACAAACGCCCGCAACTTTCTGATTTGCGCGAGTCCGGCTCGATTGAGCAGGACGCTGACGTGGTGCTGTTCGTCTATCGGCCTGAATACTATTTGGAGCGCCAGCGCTGCGCCCAAGCAGGTGCAGAAGCAGACCGGCTGGCGGACCTGAGCCAAGTGCGCGGCAAGCTCGAAGTGATTATCGAGAAGCAGCGCAGTGGCCCTATCGGCACCGTGGATCTGTTTGTTGATGTGGCCTGCAATGTTGTGCGTGACCACTCCGACCTCATGCCGCGAAGGATGGCCGCATGAGCGAAGGATTCAGCATCCAGGCGAGCGCCACCATCATTCGCGGTGACTGCCCCACCAACTATACCCACATTGCGAACAGCCTGATTGAAGATGAGGCTTTGACGCCGGATTCGGGGTTTGTACTGGTATGGCTGCTGAGCAAGCCGCCCCATTGGCGCGTGAACCCTGTTGCAATCGCAAATCGCTTCAACATCGGCGTGAAGAAGGTTTGGAAAATCCTGAACCTTCTTGTGTATGCTGGCTACGTGAGCCGGACACAAGAACGCGGTGAAGGCCACAAGTTCAAATCCTACATCTACCGCGTATTCGGTACTCTCGAAGCCCGCAAGGCATGGGAAGCAGAAAACGAGACCGGTAGCGTGCCGCACTCCCAAAAAGGGAGCACGGATAATTTCCAAGAAAAAACCGCACTCCCAAAAACCGCAGTGCGGAAAATGGGAGCCTTAGTAACTAATGAAAGTAGTAATTCCTTACGGAGCGAAGAAAAATCCGCTGACGCGGGCGCAAGTGCGCCTTCAGTGTCGAAACAGATTTGGGAGGAAGGCAAAGACCTACTTTCACAAGCCTCTTCCAAGGCCAATCCCAGCATCATCGGCAAATGGTTGAAGCGCGTACCTACGCCAGAAGGCAAGGGAAAGCTCCTGAGCATGATCCGGGCTGCGGCTGGGGCTGGGACAGCAGACCCAGCGAGTTACGTCTCTGCGGCCCTCGCAAGGGACTTCCCGCCCCTGCCTGAAGCCAAGACCTTTGCCCCTGACAAATGGGCAATCATCCAAAAGGCCGCCATCAAGACCAAGGACTGGTCATCTGCCTGGGGACCAGCACCCGGCAAGAAGGGCTGCATCATGCCCGCACACCTAATCACAACTGAACTCTCAACAGCACTCAGCGCGCGAAAATTGGCAGCATAGGAGATACACATGGGCACTTTGAACATCGGTGGCGAAGCTGGACAGCAACAACCAAATCCGTTCGACCAGTTTGATTCCAAAGTGGCTCCAGGCGTTGACAACCGCCCCATCCGAGTTACGGGCCCAGATGGAACAAGGATCAATTTCCCTCCTGGCACCGCAAAGGACGTTATGGAGCGCGTTCTTCAGGACCATTACGCTGGATGGGGTAATTCAAGTGCCTCGCCGCAGCAGCCTCCGGCGAATGCTCCGGCAGGCGGAAGCTATGACCTTCAAACCCTCGAAAATGCGTTCATGAAAGCTGACGCAGCGGGGGACACTCAGGCGGCACAGGCTCTTGCGACTGAAATCAAGGCGCAACGAGCCATGCCAAAGGGCACCGCCAATCCATTCGATCAATTCGACGCCCCAGCTGGTGGCGACCTGAGTTTAGACAATGTGGCCCGCTCGGTAGCTCGTGGTGTTCCAGTCGCTGGGGGCTTAGCTATCATCGTCAAAAAACAAAGTATTCGGAAGGTGCGGATGCCCATATGCCAGCCGAACATAGGCCTCGTGGCGGGTGTCTTCAAGGCGTATCCATTGAGCAATCGACATGAGTGATGTCTCCGACCAACAGCTGATAAAACTGGCGCTCAATCTTCAGCGCGAAGCCGATACGTTGGTTCCTGCGCTTCTTGGAGCTGGCGAACTGGATGTCGCATGCCTTGCTCGTATGGAATTTCTTCGATGCCAAATCCTCACATCAAAACCGGTTACGCCGGTGGACCGACTTGTCATATTCGGATGCATGAGAGCTGTGGTCGCATTTATATGGGCAACCGTTACGGTCGAACATGACGATCCGGCAACTTCCCTGGAAATAGTAAGGCACAGCATGGGGGAAGTGCTGCTCGGCATAGCGACCCTTAATCCCAAACTGGAGAGTGATGCTGGGCTAAGCTTGGAAGCGCTGGGTGTGTTCGTGGATAGAAAGACGCTGCAATGATGCATCTTTCAAGACGCATCGGCAGGATTGAGGCGGCGCAACTGGCAACCACATGGCATGGAAGGCCAATTCGGGAATGGACTGATGCACAGTTGCTCGAACTCATGGTTGAGTGTGACGAACACAGTCCCATTCACACGTGGCGAAACTCACCGGTAGGCAGTATTCCCGATAGTGTTCTGCAGGCGGCAGTTGCGCATTTCAGGAAGATGAGCTGAACCTCATGGCAGGAAGAATGCAAGATCAGAAAAAAGGCAAAGGCGGCAACAACCCTCAAGGCAGGGGCGGCTTCAGGGCAGGCCAATCAGGCAACCCTGCAGGTCGCGCCAAGATGCCCACAGCGGTGCGCGAGATGCTTTCAGCAAAGGCAGAGGAGGCCGTGAAGGTGTGTATCAAGCATTTGGGCGATGCAGATGCTCGGGTTTCTCTCAAAGCCGCTGAGATGCTTCTGGACCGCGCCTATGGCAAGCCGTTGCCAGCCAATGAGCCAATCAGCTTTGCATTGCCGGAAGATACCGGCGACCTGGCTGCCCTCGTGACGCTTCACGCCTCATTGTTGCGAGCAACAGCTGCGGGTGAAGTCTCGGTAACAGATGCTCGTGAAATGTCAGGCCTATTCGACAATCACCGCCGCCTGATTGAGGCGACAGAATTAGAAGACCGTATCGCCAAACTTGAACAGACTAAGGATGCCAAGCGATGAACCCTATGAAAAAGCGCATACACACCCTTGAGGAACTGACGACAGCAAATCGCATCAGGATGCGACGCAAAAAGATATTATGTGCAAGGGTTCCGCAGGACGCGCCGACAGCCAGGATCGAGGAATTGGCTGCTCAAGCTGAGGAGCAAGAAGCTGATTTTCGATGCTATGTATGGGACCGCCTGCCAGAGGGGGATGGAACGCCACTACCTAAGTACTATGTCTTACATCCCTTCAGTGAGATGCCTGAAGGATTTGAAAAACTCGTGATGCAGGAGCACCGCAATGCCCAGCATTCTTGAAAACCGTTTGAACCGATTGGAACAAACCAGCGGGAACGCTGAAGCGCCGATCCTGTTTTTCACCGTGCGCACTGAAGCGGAGCGCGAGGCTTTGCAACCGACATTGGATGCGCTTCCTGCCAATGCGGTGGTTTTTATTACCCAGTACGAAACCAGGGGACGAGCGTCAGCGCAGACTTGAGAGCCAGGAACGCGCCGAGCCTTAGAACGTGCCTCAGATTCATTTAGAAAGTCGTACAGCGCTTTTGTGGGCGTTGGGAATCCCAAGCAGGCGGAAATAGGAAATCGACTCTAAGGGGCGTTTCTGAGTCATGCGGGGTGGTTGCTCACAATAAGGGAGATAAGTCGATTTAAAATGGTGTTCCAAGCCCTATGAAGGCTGAATGGAACCTTCCGTAGCTATAACCGCTACATGAAATGCACAAGACAAGCGGGCGGTAACTTGCATGTGGTGGAAGTTTTCTAGGGACTTGTTTGCGGCAAATCTTGAGGCCCAGCGTGTAATTGCGCTTCGTATTCGCAAGATGGCAATGGGCGATTTTTCGGCACAGAAAGAAGCACAGCTTATGGTGTCCGAGAAAGTAAAAGCGTCAGTCGAAGCTGCCACAACTGGTGCAACAGGTGGTTCGCCGCAAATGGTCTTGCGGAGATATAGAACCATCATGCGTGCCAACGCTAAGAGACTTGCAAAGATGCGATAACAATGCTCTCCACGGGAAATAGACGGCATTATTGGGCCGAGTATAACTTCAGTCGAATTGTTGAAGTTTAATTATGGTCGTGCAAAAAGTGATTGTTAGACAGTTTGGCTCGGGGACGTGATTAATATGAGACATTTTTTAATAGTGATGGCTTGCGCAGCCGCCACTTTTTTGATGGCTGGATGCTCAGATTCATTTTATGATTCCAGCAGTGCCATTCCGAGCAGTGCCTCCACCCCCATGCCTCAACAAGACCCTTACGAGCCTCCCCACGCTTCCCGTGAGGTGGATAGCAATGGAAACTGCGTCAACCAATCGACGTGCTGACGCACCTATTGTGGCAATTCGAATATTTCACTACCTATGGCTCCCGTATTCGGAACCTGCGCATAA
>JBDSTO010000202.1:0-4680 GCA_039928255.1 Aestuariivirga sp.
GCTATCTGGCCTATGCGCTGTCAACCATCATGCATCGCGCCTTGCCGGATGTGCGCGACGGATTGAAGCCCGTGCATCGCCGTCTGTTGCATGTGATGCGGCAGTTGCGTCTTGACCCCAATACGGCGTTCAAGAAATCGGCCAAGATTGTCGGCGACGTGATGGGTTCATTCCATCCCCACGGTGACCAATCGATTTATGATGCGCTGGTGCGCCTGGCGCAGGACTTTTCATCGCGCTATCCGCTGGTCGACGGGCAGGGCAACTTCGGCAATATCGATGGCGATGGTGCGGCGGCCTATCGCTATACCGAAGCCCGCATGACGGAAGTGGCACGTTTGCTGCTTGAAGACCTCGAAGCCGACACGGTTGATTTCCGTCCCAACTATGACGGCACGCTGGAAGAGCCAGTTGTCTTGCCCGGTGCCTTTCCCAACCTATTTGCCAACGGCTCATCTGGCATTGCCGTGGGCATGGCGACTTCCATTCCACCCCACAACGCCGCCGAGATCTGTGAAGCTGCTTTGCATCTGATCAAGACACCCGGTGCATCGGTTGAAAAACTGACGCAATTTGTAATCGGCCCTGACTTCCCGACGGGCGGCATTGTGATTGATCCGCGTGCGGACATTGTAGAAGCCTACAAGACGGGCCGTGGCGGCTTTCGCGTCCGTGCCCGCTGGACAAAAGAAGAGTTGCCCCGCGGCGGTTGGCAGATCGTCGTCACCGAGATTCCATATCTCGTACAGAAGAGTCGGTTGATTGAACGCATCGCTGAGTTGCTCAATGACAAGAAACTCACGCTTCTGGGTGATGTGCGCGATGAAAGTGCCGAAGACATTCGCGTGGTGCTGGAACCCAAAACCCGCAATGTCGATGCTGATGTGTTGATGGAACAGATGTTCCGGGCAACAGAACTTGAAAGTCGCATTTCCCTCAACATGAATGTGCTGTCGGGTGGAAAAATCCCCCGCGTCATGTCGTTGAAGGACGTGCTGCAAGAGTGGCTCAACCACCGCAAAGATGTTCTGACCCGCAAGACCAAACACCGCCTCGGTGAAATCGCCAGGCGCCTGGAAATTCTCGGCGGCTATCTGATTGCATATCTCAATCTTGATGAGGTGATCCGCATCATCCGCCAGGAGGATGAACCCAAACCATCGTTGATGAAGAGCTTTAAGCTCACGGATACGCAAGCCGAAGCCATTCTCAACATGCGCTTGCGTGCCTTGCGCAAGCTCGAGGAAATGGAAATTCGAACCGAGCACGCGGCGTTGACGAAGGAACAGAAATCCCTCAACGCTTTGCTGGCCTCTGATGAAGCCCAATGGGCGTCGATTTCTGACGACATCAAAGCCATGAAGGAACGCTTCTCGAAGAAGACGCCACTGGGCCGCCGGCGCACTGATTTCTCCGAGGCACCGGAAATCGATGTCGATCTCGAACAGGCCATGATCGAGAAAGAACCTGTCACCGTGGTTTGCTCCGAGAAAGGCTGGATCAGGGCCATGAAAGGCCACATCGAGGATGTCTCCAGCCTGCAATACAAGGATGGTGACACAGGGAAATTCGTCGTCAACGCCATGACAACCGACAAGATCATGCTGTTCTCGTCGTCCGGCAAGTTCTTCACGTTGGACGCATCGAAGCTTCCCGGCGGTCGCGGCCACGGCGAACCAGTAAGGTTAATGGCCGATATTGATTCAACCGACAGCATTGTTGCGCTCTTCGTGCATGTCCCCGGCACCAAACGTCTTCTGGCTTCAACCGACGGCGACGGCTTCATTGTCGCTGAGGATGATTGTGTCGCCAACACACGCAAGGGCAAGCAGGTTCTGAACGTCAAAACCCCTGCCGAGGCGCTGGTGTGCGTAGCCGTGGCTGAAAATGATGATCATTTGGCAACTGTGGGCGAAAACCGCAAGCTATTGATTTTCCAAAAGAAAGAAGTTCCAGAAATGGCCCGCGGCAAGGGCGTTCGCTTGCAGAAGTTTAAAGATGGGGGCTTGGCCGATGCGCGCTCGTTCATCCTGAAAGACGGGCTGGGCTGGCTTGATTCATCGGGTCGCAGTTGGAATGTGACTGAATTGGCAGAGTGGGTGGGTGAACGCGCGCAGGCCGGACGTCTGCCGCCGCGTGGTTTCCCCAAGAATAATAAATTCGGTTGATTACAACGCCACTAAGAGAATCAACGATTTGTTTGCAATTGAACGTTAATCTTTCTCAAGGTTGATGGCGGTACTTCCCGTTTGTGGAAACGTTTTCAACCAAGTGCGTTTTGTGGGTTGGTTGAAGCCAGCGCGCAAGTCCGAGAAACGGTGAACAGAATGCACGCGCAACGATATTGGATTGAAGACGGCAATATGCGTCTCGTTCCACCTGGAAGCGCCGAAACTGCAGCAGATGATCGTCTGCACTTTGACCGCGGTCATGTCCGCATCACAGCGGGTAGTTCAGGCACTGAAATCAAATGGAATGTGATGAGCCCGTGCATCGCATCCCTTTTTGTTGCGAAAGAATGGTTGCGCTCATGCAACACGCCGTGCGTGCTGCGTTTCTATGCCAGTGGCTGGTTTGAAGAGTTTCATGAAGACAGCGCGCGCGCGTGCGCACGCATCGAAGACACCATCATGCGCGGCGACCGTCACGTATCCAGCAAAATATTCATCCAGGAGGTAGAGCCCAACGGCACAAACCTCACACCGCTTTTGGCCGAGAGCCTGAACAACCCGGAGTCAGTCAAGGATTTTGCGGTGGAATGCGTGTTGGAGGAAAACACCGGCGAATTTCTGGTGGAAACTGTTGGGCCGCGTTCGGCCGTAGCGAAAATCTGGGGGACATTCCTTCATTCCTACCCTTGCCAGTCTGCGAGCAGCTATAGCCAGACGGTGAGTGAAGCTTACACAGAAGTGCTGCACACGCAAAAGCCGCGCCATGATCATGTTCTTGCGGCGATGCGCATGCCCAACAATGAAGTATTTTGGGTTCCCTACCGGCGCCTCGTACTTCCGGGCAGCGATGGTCGCAGAAAAGGCGTGACTGTCATATCTGAAATTACGCCTGTAGATATCCGATTGATCTAACGCCTATTCGCCCGCCAGCAGGAGAGGCTCAGACCTTCTCACGCTGGTCAACATTTCTTCGAGAAGTTGTTCGATGGACTGCTTCTCAATGACGGCAAGATATTCAATAAGGTCAATGCCGTCAGAAGCCCATGTCCAACGCAACACCCCGCGCTCAAGCGTCGTGAAGCCGATGCGCCCCAAGTGGCCATGTTTGGCCATTTGCTCGCTTGCCAATCCCCAAATTGCGTCGGGATTCCATTTGATGGTCGCAAGAAATAATCCCAACCTCGTGAAATCGTCAAAGGCCTGGCGTCCTTTGATTTGCTTGTCGAGCCAGAGCTCGCCTTCATAGACGAGCTTGCCGCGCAGGCGCTCTGAAATGCTGCCACGCGGTGGCGATGGATGGCTGGGCACCATGACCTCATTGCGCCGCATGTAAACGCCGATCATGTAATTGGGCAGCCAGTCCGCCAAGCTGGTTTCGACATAATCAAGGCGAAAGGCCTGCAAACCTACCGTTTTGCCAGTATTGTCGTGAAGACCCATCCAAAAGGCGCGCTCTCTGGAAAAATCACACAAGTTAGGGTCGTGCATGGGCCCAACCTGGCCACCGCGTGAATTTATGCGCGTCTCGTTGAGCAACTGAAAATCGGCGCTCTGGGAAATGTAGAATCCTTTGGATGCCAGCTCCTTTTCGAGCTGCATGCAAACGCGCGCCATTCCCATGGGATTATGCAATCCGACATTGCCGAACATGTTTATCCATCCCCGTTTTAGACTGCCCGATGCAGAACCCAGCCCCCCGGGCCCAATCTTTCCTGCGGCATGAAGCGGGATTTATACTCCATCTTGTGGGATCCCGCCACGTAATAACCCAGATACACATAAGGCAGGCCAATCCGCTTGGCCCTGACGATGGCATCCAGAATCATCATTGTTCCCAGACTACGCTGTTCCATGGATGGATCATAGAAGCTGTAAATCAGCGAAAGCCCATCTCCCAGCACATCAACGAGCAATGAGGCGACAAGCTCGCCCGAGTCTGGATGGCCAATGGCATAGCGGTATTCAATGAGGCGCGAGTCTGCGGTGGTATCATCGACCATCGCCGCAAAATCGAGAACCGACATATCGGCCATGCCACCCTCGGCGTGGCGGGTGTCGATATATTCGCGAAACAATGAGTAATGTTCCGAAGTCGCCTGCGCCTTGGCCACATGCCCAACGATGTCGCTATTTTTGCGAGCGATCTTGCGGAAGCTTTTGGTCCAGTCAAAACCCTCAACAGGAACGCGTACCGACGTGCAGGCGTTGCACTGGTCGCATGCCGGACGATAGGCGATGTTCTGGCTGCGACGAAAGCCCCCCTGTGAGAGCTGCGAATTGAGGGCGCGTGCTTCCAGACCGACAAGGTGGGTGAAGACCTTGCGTTCTTTCTTCCCCGGCAGGTAGGGGCAGGGGCTGGGCGCAGTAATAAAGAACTGCGGGAAATTTCGGCGTTCGATCGACAAATCACACTCCTGACAACACTATCCAGCGCCACTGGCCATATTTCAAGCCTTCAATTATGAAGGCCCGAAAGAGGAAACCAAATGAATATGAAAACAACATGGCT
>JBDSTO010000203.1:0-15768 GCA_039928255.1 Aestuariivirga sp.
AGTTGTGCCAAGGCCACGACCGGACAATCAAGACGCTTCGCCATTTCGGCCAGGCGGGCACTGATTTCAGTATATTCAGTGGTCTTTGAGGGTGAACCAGCGTGCCTCATTTTGTGCAGATGATCGACGACAATAAGGTCTAGAGATTTTCCGGATTGTTCAAGTCGTGATTTGGCGACTTGGGCGCGGGCTTCAAGTTCTGCGGCAGACAATCCCGGCGCATCATCTATGACGAAACCCCATGACTTCATCTCATCCGCTGCTGAGGCAACAAAACGCGATTGCTGGTCGTTCAATTGGCCGCGTAAGATTGATTGGTAGTGTATGTTATGTTCACCCGGAAGCCACAAGCGGCAGGATGCAATGCGAGGTGTCAGCAATGCCACGGGCATTTCAAGGCTGCCATAAAACACGCCACCGCCGGTTGCGGCTATGTTGTAGGCAAGTTGAACGGCAAGCGCCGTTTTACCCATGGAAGGGCGTCCACCCAAGATGATGTACTCACCGCGGTGGAAGCCACCTGTCTGCCCGTCGAGAGACACAATGCCTGTTGAAATAGCATTACGGTCAGCCTCACCTGATCTAATCCGCGACACGCGCTCAACCATGGCCTTTGAAGCCTCGCCCAGTGTGAAGCTCGTTTTGTGCTCGCTGCCCCCGTCGAAAAGGCCCTGCAACGCTGCAATATGCTCCGCAAGGGCGGGACGGAACTCTTCGTTCACGTTGACGCTCGCTGCCAGCGCAACGAGCTTATCAGCCGCTTCGATTGCCTGTCGCCGCGCCGCAAGCTCCCTCAATAAAGTTGCATGTGACTTGAGCGTGATTGGAGGGGCAGCGCTTCCGGCAATATTTGCGATGTAAGCGGTGCCGCCTATTTCAGCCAATGTTTCGTCGGCAGAGAAGTAAGACTTGAGTGCCAGCGCACCGCCGAAATTGCCCTTGGCATTCAGCTTCTGAATCGCCTCAAATATCCGCGAATGTACAGGTTCTGAAAAGTGATCCGGCTTTAGGCCTTGGAGCAAAGGCAGGCACTGGCCGGCGCGGTCATTGACTAGCGCACCAAGTACAGCCTGCTCAAGTTCGATGTTGGCGGGCACTTCCATCAGGCTGACCCTGCTCGCTCAGGAAATGCGGCCTGCAGAAAGGCCAGGACAAATTGTTGGGGAGTCTTTCCTTCCCATATCGCAGCATCAGCAATTTGTTGCGCGAGTTTTGGCGGTACTTCGACATTGATTGCACCGCTCGACGACAAGGGATAAATCCCATTTTGGCCATGAATTTCTTTAGGCGATTTGAAAGCTAGAATCCGCGCGGACATGTTCAGGCAGCCCTCGACGCGACGCGTGAAGCTTTCCACGCATCAATTTCAGATTTAAGCCAGCCAACACGGCCAGGACTGATAGATATTGGCTTAGGGAAATGACCTTTGCGCCACATACGCCAAAGCGTTGGACGGCTCACATTGCCCGCTTCGCGACTGACCACTTTAAAGGGCAATAATGGATCGCTCTGAGTAGGATTTTCGTGTGGCATGGGTGGAACTCCTGTTGTTCTTCACCCTAGCCAAGTAGAACTCTTTTCATCGGTGTTCAAAAGGGCTCAGCAGAAATTCGCATGTTGTGTCAACGGAAACCATCCCTATCGATGGAAACACGACTCACTTTAGCTTCTTCATATTCTTTCTGACCGTCACAACATCATCATAGGGAACCGAGTTTTCTTTCAACATGAGCGCTTCCAGGTATGCCTCTTTTGTGTGGAAGATTTCATCGCCGCCTGGCAATGTTGTTGGGCCAGTCCAGCCGTTTTCAATCATGCTTTGGAGGTAGACCTTTCGGTTTCTAACAATGCGTCCGACTTCGGAAGTTTCACTATCAATTTGCTTCTTAATTTCAGCATCATCTAGTGCGAACAGTCGAGCCACCTCAGCAGCAATTTCAGCGGTACGAATGGCAGATAAGCGCTTTTTAATTTCATTTGTGATGTGGGGTAGCCCTTTCCACTTTCCCACAGCTTGACGTGTTACTTTCAACTGCTGTGCCAATTCAGAATCTCTTAAGGCTGGATTGGCGATCTTAGCGACCACATAGGCCGTTTGGTCTCTAGTTAAGACCGGCCGTGTCGCCTTCAATGGTCTACCATTCTTGCCACCGTTTGGCTTACGAGGCATTTCCAACCCCCTTAAGTTCGATGACATTTGACATCATTGGCTGCCCTGCGATGATCCGCTGCAATTCGGCCGCCCATGCCTCAAGCGCAATCCTCTTCTCCGCGAGAAAATCGTGTTGGATATAAACTCTGGCTGTGACGCTCCGCTTTTGCTCAAGGCTATGGTTCAAAACTTTGCTGACGATGCTGTCGGTGAACCCCAGACGCGCCATATGGCTTGCGCACGTGCGGCGGAGATCATGGGGCGATGCCGAAGCATCCTTCAGCCCAAGGGTGTCCAGAGACCCGCGCATCGCATGTGACAAGGCATGCGACTGCATGGATCTAGTCCTCCCAACTCCGACGCCTTGGCGAGCGCGGCTGGTGAATACGAAATCGCTTCCGTCATCAGCGGACAATTTAAGGGCCTTCTCAAAAAGCTCGACTGCCAAATCAGAAAGAGGAACCGCATGAAGGCGCTTATTCTTGGCGCGGCGAGAGGGAATGGTCCAAATCCTGTCCTCAAGATTAAGCTCGGACCGGGCAGCACCACAGACTTCGCCGGGTCGTTGTCCAGTTGCCAAAATCAGCTTTAAGGCCAATCGCGATTTCTGGCTCATGTAAGTGTCGCGGTTGTCTATGCCTGCCCAGAATGCCCTCACCTCCGCAACTGATAGCGCCCTATCCTTCGGACTTTCTTCCACCTCAGTGACAAGGTTTTGGGCTGGGTTGGAAACCAGCATATCTTCGCTTACAGCCCATGAAAGTGCGCGCCGAAGCGCGGCAAGCGTCCTGTTGACAGCTGTTGTGACTCCTCGATCTTTCATGCCCTTTATGACAAGTCGAATGTGTTGGCGCGTCAATGCTGGGAGTTTGATGGTGCCGATGAGCGGCTTGACGTTCCTATCGAAGATGCGTTTGCATTCCTTGGTCCAAGATGCATCAGGGCGCGGGTGATGCTGAATGAAGAGGTCCAAAAGCTCGGAAACTGTCTCAGCCCTTTTTTCCGCTGCTTTGGCCTCAGCTGGGTCCAGCCCGCGATTGACAGCGGCCCTCAGTTCCACGGCACGTTGACGTGCTTCTGCGAGCCCTATCATGCCGTCATGATCGGCGCCGAAATCACCAATTGTCACACGCCGCTTTTTGCCGTCGGACTTGCGAACATAAAGAAACGACCAGCTCTTGTTGCCGCTAGGGGTCACACGGAGTGACAAGCCTTCTGTCTTCGCATCCGTGAAGTCTATCCGCTTGGATACCTTCACAGATTCCAGACCCTTGGCATTCCAAGTCAGCTTTGGTTTCTCAGCCATTGTCTCCCCGCCTCGTCCATGCGCTTGTTAATCAGTCTGGGGTTCCGGTGGGGTTCTGCAAATCCGCATCTTCATGAAACGTTCTGCAATCCCGTGAAACGCTGAAACCTCGACAAATAGGCCTATAACATAGTTCAGGCGGTTTCAGTATAGTTCAGGGAGTTTCATATGCAATTGATTTGTAATCAGGGGTTCACAGGTTCGAGTCCTGTGACCGCACCATAAAAAAAGGGAGGCCGGTGGGGCCTCCCTTTGCAATCTATAATCGAGAAAAATTAGCGGCGATAATCGAGGTGCAGCGTGCCGATGCCGCCTGCGATGTTGAGGCCGGTCTGGGCCTGGACGCTGATCGGCTGGAGGTTCACGGTCTTCTGGAAGCCACCGACGAGGACGTTGGCACCAAGGCCAACACCCACCGTGGCTTCAGCCGACGCGCCAGCATAGCCGCCTGCGAGGGAGCCTGGACGCAGCTTGCCGGGGGCGAAAACGGCCCAGGCCAAAACTGAATCACCTGTCACGCCGATATCAACACCGAGCTTGCCGAGCTTGCCCGAGTAATGTTCAACACGGCCGCCAGCTGATGGCTTGAAGGCGCAATCGATGGCCTTTGATGAGCCGATGATGTAGCCAATGCCGCCCTTGGTGGAGCATGAGAGAACGCCAACTTTCACACCGTCACTGGCGACAGCCTGGCCCGCAAACAGCGCGGTGGCAAAAAGGGAAATCGCAATAATTTTCTTCATTTTCAGGTCCTTGTTATTGTTGCCGTGGTTTCACGCGCAATTGTGTCCGCAATTGGACGGTCAGGCCTTAAAAACCCCGCGCAAGGCGTCCAAAGCATCAATCTGCGTCAGATTCATGTGGAGTGGCGTTATGGAAATACGCTTGTTGAACACCGAAGCGAGATCGGTGCCTGCGGGCGGCGTGCCGCGTTCCCTGGCAAAACCCAGCCAGAAATAGGGCATTCCACGCGCGTCCATGCGCTCATCAACCAGCATGTAATTCTGGTCGCGCTTTCCTTGCATGGTGATGTCGATGCCGGCCACTTCGTCAGCACGGCAATCGGGAAAATTAACATTCATCAAGGTGCCGGGGCCGAAGGTCATGCTGTTCAGTTTCTTGACGATGTCGGGGCCGTGCTTTCGCGCCACAGAGAAATCAACACCATTGTTGTACATGCCAATGACCTGGCTCATGGCGATTGATTTGATGCCAAGCGATGTGCCTTCCATGGCGGCAGCGATGGTGCCGGAATAGGTGACATCTTCGGCGATGTTCTGGCCGCGATTAACGCCCGACAAAATGAGATCGGGAAGTCCGGGCATGATTTTGCGAACGGCCATCACCACGCAGTCGGTTGGCGTTCCTGAAACTTCATAGCGGCGCTTTTCAATTTCGCGGTAACGCAATGGATAAGACAGCGTGAGGGAGTGCCCTGCCCCGCTGCGCTCTTCATCGGGTGCCACAATCCACACATCATCAGAAAGCGTGCGGGCGATTTCTTCCAAAGCGATCAGGCCCTGGCCGTGAATGCCATCATCATTGGTGACGAGTATGCGCATCTTTTTCATGGCCTCTTGATAACGCTCATGCCGCCCATATAGGGCCGCAACACTTCAGGGATTGTGACGCTGCCGTCACCGTTTTGATAGTTCTCTAGAACGGCAACCATGGTGCGGCCCACGGCCAGCCCTGAGCCGTTGAGCGTATGGACGTAACGCGCCTGCTTGGCGTCAGCGGCCTTGCAGCGTGCGTCCATGCGGCGGGCCTGAAATTCGCCAAACTGCGAGCATGATGAAATTTCGCGGAAGGCATTTTGCCCAGGCAACCACACTTCGATGTCATAGGTTTTGCGGCTGCCAAAGCCCATGTCGCCTGTGCATAAAACGATGGTGCGGAAAGCAAGATTGAGACGCTTCAAAACTTCTTCGGCGCAAGCTGTCATGCGCTCATGTTCGGCATCGGCCTGTTCGGGCGTGGTGATCGATACAAGCTCGACCTTGGAGAACTGGTGCTGGCGGATCATGCCGCGCGTGTCACGGCCCGCGGCCCCTGCTTCTGCCCGGAAGCATGGCGTATAGGCTGTCATGCGCAGAGGCAGCTTTGCCTCGTCAATAACTTGTTCACGCATAATGTTGGTCAGCGGGGCTTCGGCTGTCGGGATCAGCCAATGTCCAGAGTTCGTCTTGAACAAGTCCTCGGCAAATTTTGGCAATTGGCCCACGCCATACATCGCCTCTTCGCGCAGCATGTAAGGAACATAGCATTCAGTGTAGCCAAATTCGGTGGTGTGAAGGTCGAGCATGAATTGGCCGAGTGCACGCTCCATGCGGGCTAGTGCACCTTTGAGGATCACAAATCGCGCACCCGACATTTTGGCGGCCAGTTCAAAATCCATCAGGCCGAGGCCTTCGCCAATGTCGAAATGTTGCTGGGGTTCAAATGCGAAGCCTGGTTTCTGGCCCCAACTTCTCACTTCCACATTGTCGTGTTCGTCCTTGCCATTGGGCACGGCGTCAAGCGGCAGATTGGGAATGATCGACAGCGCGTCATTCAATTCCTTTGTGAGCGCCTTCTCGTTTTCCTCGCCCGAGATGATCACATCTTTCAGGTTGGCCACTTCGGCTTTGAGTTTGTCGGCAAGGGCAACATCCTTCTTGCCCATGGCCGCACCAATTTCCTTCGACAGGCCATTGCGACGGCTTTGCGCTTCCTGGAGGGACTGCATCTGCGCGCGGCGCTTCTCATCGAGTGCGACCAATGCTGCCGCCTGCGGGCCCAAACCCCGGCGGCCCAGGCCCTGGTCAAAAGCTTGCGGATTATCGCGGATGAGCTTGATGTCGTGCATAAATCACCTTCGGAAACGGATTCCAGCGCTTCCTAGCCGCAAAGCTGTGATTTAGGAAGACTTGTCCTCAAGGGCCTTGGTTTTCTCTTCCAATGCCTTGGCTTTGGCGCGGCGCTTCTCCAGAAACAGGACAGAGAATACTGAAAGCTCATAAAGGCCCCAAAGGGGGATGAACATCGAGAGCATGGATATGGGATCAGGCGGCGTGATAACAGCAGCCAGTGCGCAAACACCAACGATGGCAAAGCGGCGACCCTTGGTCAGTTGCTCATAGGTGAGCACACCCATGTGGCCGAGCAGCGTCAAAACCACCGGCAACTGAAAGGTCAGGCCAAAGGCCAAGATCAGCGCCATGACGAAGTCGAGGTAAGCTTCGATATCGGGCATCAGTTGAATGCCACCAGTGCCATCGCTGCCAGTGCCGGCGGCCAGCGAATAGAAGAACTTGATGGCGACGGGCAGCAGCATGAAATAAACCAGTGCCGAGCCCAGAAGGAAGAAAATGGGCGTGGCGACCAGATAAGGAGCCAGAGCCTGACGCTCGTGTTTGTAAAGCCCCGGCGCCATGAAGCGATAGATCTGCGTGGCAATTAGCGGGAAGGCAATGAAGAAGCCGCCGAACATGGCGATCTTCAATTTGACCAGAAACACACCCAGTAATTTAATGGAGATGAGGCTGACATCGGTTCCCGTGCCCCATTTGAAAGGCAGGATCAACAGATGCAGAATTTCCGTTGAGAAGAAGAAGCTGACGAGAAAGGCAATGACGAAACCAGCGACACTTTTGATGAGCCGTGAACGCAGCTCTATCAAATGATCCAGAAGCGGGGCTTCCGAAGAGTCGATTTCCTCTTTCGTCATGATTGAAGCGGAACCTCGGTTTCAACCCGCCTGCCCGCGACCCAGGTTTCGCCTTTGGCCGGATTGGTTCCGAAATAGGTGTTGAAGTCATTGAGCGAAGGTGCGGGTGGTTCGGGCAACTGCGGCATCGTCGGCGCGATGCTCGGAGAGACAGCTGTTGTATTCTGCGGGCCAGAGATTGCACCAGAAATACCCGAACTCATGCCTTGCAGGTCTTTCTTGATGTTTTCCATGCCGGCGTCTTTCATGGCCACATCAACGTGGCCCTGAAATTCACGCGCCATGCCGCGCATCTTGTTCATGAACTGCCCAAATTTGCGCAACACAATGGGCAAGTCCTTGGGGCCGATGACGATGATCGCCACGACTACAAGGACCAGTATTTCGGTATAACGACCGCCAAAATCAAACATGAAACGCCTCTGCTTTGCGCTTATTCAAGCGTTCAGCCGCGATCAAGTCTTGGCTTTTTCAGATGCCTTTTTGGCCATTTCGCCAGACTGTGTTTCCAGCGTTTTGGCTGTGTCTGCGACGGCATCAGTATCTTCAGACAGGCCCTTCTTGAAGCTCTTGATGCCCTTGGCAACATCGCCCATCAAATCAGAAACCTTGCCTTTGCCGCCAAACAGGACCAGCGCGACCACAAGAATGATCGCCCAATGCATCCAAGACAAACTACCCATATCAAACTCCCAGTTCTTTACATTCCGCAATCAGCGGAAAATCGTTGAATTGGCACTATTGCAGAAAGCCTCTGGCACTGCAACACGCGCTGCCCATACAAGATGGGTAAGAGACCAAGAAATTAAAGAGCACAAGTGAAATTAAGCGGCTTCATGAACGACCCGGTTCCGACCCTCACGCTTGGCCACATAAAGGGCCTCATCAGCGCGTTTCAGGAGCTTGTCAAAGGTGTCATTGCTTTCAGCAAGGCTGGCCACACCAATTGAAATTGTGACCGGAATGCCAGACTTTGGCCCCGCCACAAAGCTGCGGGACGCTACATATTTTCGCAGGCGTTCAGCAATGATTACAGCGGCGGCCTTTTCCGTTGTCGGCAATACCAGAATGAACTCTTCGCCGCCGGTGCGGCAGCAGAGATCGATCGACCTTGTGCTCTCTTTGATACGCAGCGCCAGTTCCTGCAGAACCTTGTCGCCCGCATCATGGCCGTGTGTGTCATTGACGGCTTTGAAGAAATCAACGTCGACAGCAAGAATTGAAAGATGTTTGCCGCGGTTTGAAAAATGCTCAATCAGGTTGGTGAGATGCGTTTCAAGATAGCGGCGGTTGAACAAGCCTGTCAGCGGGTCGGTGATGGCCAGTTCCATTGAGGCCCTGACGGACGTGCGGAGCTGGTCGGTATATCGGTAGCGCTTGATCTGCGTGGCCACCCGCGCCTGCAATTCCTGGCGGTCCAATGGACGGATGACATAGTCGTTCACGCCCATATCGAGGCCACGCAGCAATCTTGGCTGTTCGTTGGGGTCGATCAAAATCAGAATGGGTGTCTGGCGGGTTACCTCGAATGATCGCAATTGGGAACACAGGCGAAGCCCGTCGAATTTGTCATCTTCCATGGAGATGATGATGAGTTCAAAGGGCTCGCTCGCTGCGGCAACGGCGGCCACAGTTTGCGTGGGATTTGCAACGCGGGTGATTTGGCTCGTGGCGGACAGGGCGGCGCCAATGCGGTCGGCAGAAGAATCCCGCGTATCGACCAGCAAAATGCGGCTAGGTGGCTCTGCTTCATCACTATCTTTTTTGGGAAGACCCACGACCTCGCCCGAGGCGGCACGGATGCGCAACTCATCGGTCAGCATTTTAAGGCGGACAAGGCTCTTGATGCGGCAGAATAGGGCCAAGTCGTTGACAGGCTTGGTCAGAAAATCATCAGCACCCGCTTTAAGCCCACGCACGCGGTCTTCAGGCTGGTCCAGGGCCGTGACCAGAACAATCGGAATATGCTGCGTGTGCGGGTTTGACTTGATGCGCGCACAAACTTCAACACCGTCAATTCCGGGCATCATCACGTCAAGAAGGATGATGTCTGGCTTGCTGCGCTGAACGGCATCCAGTGCATCAAGACCATTCATCGCTGTGACGACGTCAAAATACTCGGCCGAAAGCTTGGCTTCCAGAAGCCGCACATTGGCCAGAATATCGTCGACAACGAGAACGCGAGCGGTCATTGATTACTTCTTCAAGAACTTGTCGATGGTCTGCAGGAAGCTCATCACCGAGATGGGCTTTGAAATGTAGGCTTCACAACCGCCTTCACGAATTTTCTGCTCGTCACCCTTCATGGCGAAAGCCGTCACGGCAATCACAGGAATGTGGCGCAGCGTTTCATCTTCCTTCAGCCATTTGGTGACTTCAATGCCAGAAACTTCCGGCAACTGGATGTCCATGAGGATGAGATCTGGCATGTGCTTGCGAGCCACATCGAGAGCGGTGAGGCCATCCCTTGTCTGAACAACGCGGTAGCCATGGGCTTCCAACAGGTCGTTGAAGAGCTTCATGTTCAGCTCATTGTCTTCAACAACCAGCACAGTCTTTTGCATAGATTGGCTCACTTCTAACCCATCCGATTCATTTACGCGGCTATCTGTACCGAAATCCATGGAAGCCCTTCACTGTTTGCGCGGCGATAGCCCTTAATGCAGGCCTTTTTATGTGGTTCCTTTTTAGGGCGACGAACGTAACCAACTGATTAAGGCACTTTTTAAGGGAATGTGGCTCTTTCCCCTGCGGATCAACCGGACTACAGTTGCCCCATGCTTCGCCATTCACAAATCACACCCGAATCCTCCGACATCATCCTGAAATTATTGGTCTTTCTTTCTGCGGACGAGGATCGGTTGACGCGATTTCTGGCGCTCAGCGGGATCGATCCGCAGGATTTGCGTGACCGCCATGGTGATCCGGTTTTTCAGGGCTTCCTGCTGGATTATCTGTTTCAGGATGACCAGACGACCTGTGCCTTCTGCGAGGATAGTCAAATCACGTCCGAGGCTTTGATGCGGGTTCGGCGAAAATTGCCGGGTGGCGGGGAATGGAATGGCACAGATTGAGGCCTTCTGCCGCGATTGCTTTCAGCCTTCAACGGTCCTGGCCTCACGCTGCCTGCATTGCCAGAGTCCGCGATTGGTGCGGCACAGTGAGGTTTCCACTTTAAGCGTTGCCCATATTGATTGTGATGCCTTCTACGCTTCGGTAGAAAAACGCGATGCTCCGGAATTGCGCGACAAGCCGGTGATTGTTGGCGGGCGTCAACGTGGCGTGGTTTCAACCGCATGTTACATCGCGCGCATTCACGGAGTGCGCTCGGCGATGCCAATGTTTCAGGCGCTGAAGCTTTGCCCTGAGGCTGTGGTCGTGAAACCCGATATGCGCAAATATGCCGAGGCCGGGCGGCAAGTTCGCGCCATCATGCAAGATTTTACACCGCTGGTGCAGCCCCTTTCCATTGACGAAGCATTCCTTGATTTATCGGGCACGGAACGCCTGCACGGCCAGCCTCCCGCCATCAGCCTGGCCAAGCTTGAGCGCCGCATCGAAGTTGAAGTCGGGGTGACGGCGTCAATCGGATTATCGCACAACAAGTTCCTTGCAAAGATGGCGTCTGATCTTGAAAAGCCGCGCGGCTTTTCCATCGTGGGAAAAGCTGAGACGCTGGAATTTCTGGCGTCAAAACCCGTGGGCAAGATCTGGGGCGTGGGCCAGGTGACGCAAGACAAGCTGGCGAAAGCGGGCATCACCATGATTGGACAATTGCAGCGCATGGAGCGGAACGACCTCATTGGCCGTTTCGGAAATTTCGGCAACCGGCTCTATTACCTGTCACGCGGTCAAGACTTCCGAGATGTTTCGGTTGAAGACGAAGAAAAGAGCGTAAGTGCCGAGACAACTTTCAACGAAGACATTGCAGCGTTTGCCGAACTTGAACCCATTCTCTGGCGTTTGGCACAAAAGGTTTCTCGCCGTGCCAAATCATCAAGTGTTGTCGGTCGCACCATCACTCTGAAACTGAAGACGAGCAGCTTTCAGACGCGCACTCGCAATGTGTCACAAGGGCAGCCAACAAATCTTGCCCATCACATTTTCGATGCGGCGCGCGCACTTCTGCAAGTTGAATGCAAGGGTGAGGCCTTCCGGCTTATTGGCGTTGGCATTTCAAAATTGGTGGAAGGCCATGCAAGCGAAGTCAGCGGCTTTGATACTCACGATGTGGCCCTGACAAAAGCCGAGCAGGCGATTGACAAAATTCGTGCGAAATTCGGACAGGAGGCGGTGGAGCGTGGTTTAGCTTTGCGTGCAGGTGGGGCTAGAGCGCGTAAACCGAAGCCCCCTTCTGGCCAGCAGCAATAAGGGTTCGCAGGCGGGCACTGAATTCGAGTGCCGTCGGTTTCAAACGCTTGATCAATTCAAGGCGCTGGAATTGCCAGTCAATGTCATTGCTATCAATGCAAACGGAGAAGATGATTTTGTCACTGCCAGGTGCCGGCAGCGGCATCGATACTCCATATTTCGTGAGGCCATATTTGGAAGCGGTTTTCAGAATATCTTCGGACACGCCATCGGCCGACAACCATTCCGCCCAGTCCACCACACGTTGATCCATGACCGTGCCAATCACGGGATCGCCCATGGGGGTGAAGCGCTGCATGTATTCGCGCATATATTCTGGATCATAGGTTGAGACCCAGATCACTTGGTCGGGTAGCCCTGCCTCGAACTGCAGATACCAGTACGAAAGGTGCAACACATTCTGCTCAGAGGCTTCCTCCACCAGGAAGCGCGTTGCATCTTCAAAGGTCAAAAAAGACCTTGAGGATGGCACAGGCATCTGCCTTGCAAGTATTGCAGTGTTGTAGGCTTTCATGGTTTCAACAAACACGAAAATGCTGAATCATGAATTAACGAATTTGCAACCAATTGCCTGTTGTCAGTCCACCTGCGAGAGCAAGGCTGCATTTCCGCCCCTTGCTGTTATATCAACCGAATAGACGCGCTCCACCGCGAAACGCGGCAAATAATGGGGGCCGCCCGCCTTTGGGCCGGTGCCGGATTGTGCTTCTCCACCAAAGGGTTGAGCGCCGACGACCGCACCAATCTGGTTGCGGTTGACATAGAGATTCCCCACCCTCATGCGGGCACGGATGAAGTCTGATGTGCTCTCAATCCTCGTGTGCAAACCCAATGTCAGGCCATAGCCCAAATCGTTAATGGCCCGACAGACTTTTTCAAGATCGCTGGCACCGAAGCGGATGATGTGGAGCACGGGGCCAAAGATCTCGCGCTTCGGGAGATTATCCAGCGTGATTTCATAGGCTGCGGGCGCCACGAAGGTTCCGGTCTTGGCAACTTCCGGCAATGGGCATTCGAAAATCAGCTTTGCTTTTTCTTTAAGGGCGTTCTTTGCGGCATGGAGTTTTTCCTGCGATTCAAGATCGATGACGGGGCCGATGTCGGTTGAATAATCAAGTGGGTCGCCCAAGATCAATTCCTGCATTGCGCCCTTCAGCATGTGGATCACCCGATCAGCGATATCATCCTGCAGGAACAACAGGCGTAATGCCGAACAGCGTTGTCCCGCACTGTCAAACGCCGATGACAGAACATCGCGCACCACCTGTTCTGGCAAAGCGGATGAATCAACAATCATCGCGTTGATGCCGCCGGTCTCTGCAATCAGAACCGGAATGGCACCTTCGCGTGCTGCAAGAGTCTGGTTGATGATGCGTGCCGTTTCGTTGGAGCCTGTGAAGGCAACGCCTGACAAAGCTTTGTGGCGGAGCAGAATGGCGCCCAACCTTGCGCCATCACCTGGCACGAATTGAAGAATTGATTTGGGCACGCCCGCCTCATGGAGAAGTTTGACCGCAGCATAGGCAATCAACGGTGTCTGTTCGGCGGGCTTGGCAATGACGGCGTTGCCTGAGGCCAATGCAGCCGCTACCTGCCCTGTAAATATCGCCAGAGGGAAATTCCATGGCGAGATGCAGACGAAGACACCGCGCCCGGCAAAGGTCATTTCATTCACTTCGCCAGTCGGGCCTGGCAGCCGCAATGGATCGGCAAAATGGCGTCGTGCCTCGCTGGCATAATATCGCAAAAAATCTACCGCTTCGCGCAAATCACCATGGGCGTTATCGAAGGTCTTTCCGGCTTCACGAATGAGGAGTGCGAGGAGCTGTGGCTGGCGCTGTTCGAAAAGATCGGCGGCCCGTTCCAAAATGGTGGCGCGATCAGCGGCGGGCGTATTCGACCATGCTTCCTGTGCCGCAGCAGCACTGTCCATTGCTTTTGAGGCCGCTGCGTTGCTGGTCTCGTAGACTTTGGCCAATCGCAAAGCACTGTCGTGCGGCGAGAAGATTTCGCGCGTCGAGCCCTCATCCAATTCCACACCGTCGATGATCGGCCTCGCCTCAAGCGGTAACTTCAATTCTTTGTTGATCTCGGCGAGGATCATTTCCCTGGTGCTGTTGCGCCAGAATGTCAGACCTTTTGAATTCTTGCGCGGCGCAAACACATCGGCAGGTTTGGCAAGATTGGGGCTCGACACTTCGGCGAGCGCCAAGACGTGCGCCAGTGGATCTTTGGTGATTTCGGCCACCGCCACCTTTTCATCAGCCAGGCGATTGACGAAGGACGAGTTCGCACCATTCTCAAGAAGTCTGCGCACCAGATAGGCGAGCAAATCCTTGTGCGGCCCGACTGGCGCATAGACCCTCACGGGCATGCTGGGGATTTCACTTCGCAAGGCTTTGTAGAGTGCTTCCCCCATGCCGTGCAGGCGTTGGAATTCGTAACCCTTTAAATCATCACCCATGGCCAGGATTGCCGCAAGAGTCTGGGCGTTGTGGGTGGCAAATTGCGGGTAGAGAGCATCACGACTGTTCAACATGAATTTGGCGCAGGCCTGATAGCTGGCGTCAGTTGCGGCCTTCCTCGTGAAGACGGGATAATCCTCCAGCCCCTGCTCTTGCGCGCGTTTGACTTCGCTGTCCCAATAAGCCCCTTTGACAAGGCGCACCGGAATTTTGCGATTTGTGTCGCGGGCCAGTTGCGCCAGCCATTCGAGAACCGGCAGTGCGCGCTTGCCATAAGCCTGCACGGCCAGGCCCAACCCATTCCAGCCCGCCAGATCCTTGTCGCGTGCCAGTGCTTCAAAAAGATCTAGCGAAAATTCCAGCCTTGCCACTTCCTCGGCATCAATGGTGAGGCCAAGATTGGCCACCTTGGCTTGGGTTGCCAATGCTTTGAGGCGTTCAAACAAAACTGGAAAAGCCGTGGCGCGTGTTTTCTCTTCATAGCGAGGATGAAGGGCGGAGAGCTTTACTGACAGCGACAGGTTTTCATAAACATTTGGGCCGGGCTTCGTGCCGGCCAGCGCTGCCATGGCACCCGAATAGCTTTTGAAATATTGAACTGCGTCTTCAGCGGTCGCCGCACTCTCGCCCAGCATGTCGAACGAGTAAAAGAGCTGTGGTGCCTGGCTGGCACGACTCAAAGCATCGGGCATGGTCTGGCCCATGACAAATTGCTGGCCCATGATGCGCATGGCCTGGCGCATGGCATTACGCAGCACAGGCTCTCCGGTGCGCTTCACAAGTCGGCCCAGAAACCCTGATACATCGGTTTCAACATCTCGGCCCAGGCCTAAAAACTTCCCCGTCAACATCAAGCCCCATGACGAGGCATTCACCAGCCATGAATCAGATTTGCCGAGATGGGATTGCCAGTCGGCACCGCCCAGCTTGTCGGCAATCAGTTTGTCGGCGGTGGCAGCGTCTGGAATGCGCAGCAACGCCTCGGCCAGACACATGAGCACCACGCCTTCTTCGGTCGATAACGAATATTCGAGCAGGAAGGCATCAAGCGAGCCCTGGTCACGGCCTTCGGCACGAATGGCCTCCACCAGCCGCGCGGCCCTTTGGCTGACTTCATTTTTTTGGGTGGGCGAGAATGCGACAGATGCTGCCAGCGCATGTGTAAGCTTCGTCTCATCAGCAAAGAGAGGCAGATCGATGACGGCACGGGCAAGGCTGAGGGATGGGTTTTGCATGACTCATGTTAGCAAAAACTGTTCTTTTTGTTTCACCAATGTGGTATGATTTTTCTTCCTTTTTATTTACGTTGACCCATTTTCCTGGTGATTATTCTTATGAATATTAGTTCAAATGGTGATTTTGACCGCATTGACCTCAAGCTGATCGAACTTTTGCAAGGAAACGCGCGCGCTTCGGTTGTCGAATTGGCGCGGAAAGTGAACCTCTCGCCCACGCCCTGCACCTTGCGCATTCGCCGTCTTGAGAAGCTTGGCGCCATCACAGGCTATCATGCCAGGGTGTCGCCACAAGCCGTAAACCAGAGGCTGATGGTGTTTGTGACGGTGAAACTCAAGGCCACTGACGAGAAGACTTTGGAAAAGTTCAATGGCGCTGTAAAACCCGTGAAACAGATTCTGGAGTGTCACATGGTGGGCGGCGGGTTTGATTATCTCCTGAAGATTCGCGTGAGCGACATGAATGAATATCGCGCCATTCTGGGTGGCGTGCTGGGCAACCTGCCGATGGTTGAAGCCACGCATTCCTA
>JBDSTO010000204.1:0-10168 GCA_039928255.1 Aestuariivirga sp.
TTCGTGACCAAGGCAACCGCTGCCTCGGTTATTGAGCTTTCCAAGCAAGGCAAACGCTAACATTAAACGGGGGGCCGACCCCTCTGGGTCGGCCACCCTTTTGATCGGTGAAAATCATGTCCGCCACAAAACAAGACGAGCGCGTTAGAACAGTATCGCTGCTGGGTCGCCTGCTCAGCCGCCCCGAGCTGGGTGCCGTTGCCGGCACAATTCTGGTTTTTGCGTTTTTCGCCGTGGTTGCTGGTGGAAGTGGTCTTTTCTCGGCCAAGGGCATCATCAACTTTCTAGAAGTCTCAGCCCAGTTGGGCATCCTCGCCGCACCGGTCACTCTTCTAATGATCGCTGGCGAATTTGATCTTTCAGTCGGTTCCATGATCGGCTTTGCGGGCATTGCAATTGCCATTCCCGCAGTTTTCTGGGGATGGCCAATCTGGCTATCAATCATTTTCGCATTCGCACTCTGCGGCACAATCGGCGCATTGAACGGGCTTGCCGTTGTAAAAACTGGCCTGCCCTCTTTCATCGTCACACTGGGCAGTCTGTTCATGCTGCGCGGTTTGACTCTTGGAATTACGCGCGGCGTATCTGGTCGCACGCAAATTTCCGGCATTCACGAGTTGGCGGCCCACGATCCGCTCAACAGCCTGTTCTCGGGCCAGGTTTTTTCCGGTTTCATCGCCTGGCTCTCCGATCTTGGCATGGTGGCAAAGCGCGCCGATGGCCTGCCCTCAATCAGCGGCATTCCGGTTGCCATCGTCTGGTGGCTGGTCCTGACAATCATTTGCACATGGCTCCTCACCCGCACGCGTTTTGGAAACTGGATTTTTGCCGCAGGCGGTGAAGTCAACGCCGCGCGCAATCTTGGCGTTCCCGTGGCCCGCACCAAGATCACGCTTTTTGTGATGACGGCAGTGGCCGCAACCCTGTTTGCCACGATCCAGGTGCTTGTTACAGGTTCAGCCGACACCTTGCGTGGCACGCAAAAGGAATTCGAAGCCATCATCGCCGTGGTGATCGGCGGCACCTTGTTGACGGGCGGCTATGGCTCGGCCGTAGGCGCCATGTTTGGAGCCTTGATCTTCGGCGTCGTACAAATGGGTATTTTCTACACCGGCATTGATACCGACTGGTTCAAGCTCTTCATGGGGGCCATGATGGTGATTGCCGTTCTCTTCAATTCCTATGTGCGCAACCGCGCAATGCGGAGCCGCTGATGACAACGCCCTTGATCGAACTTAAAGCCGTCAGCAAATATTTTGGTTCCGTCATCGCATTGAAGGACGTAACCTTTGATGTACTGCCCGGCGAAGTCCATTGCCTCTTGGGTGACAACGGCGCTGGCAAGTCCACCCTGATCAAGACTCTTTCGGGCGTTCACACGCCAGACTCAGGCGATATTCTGGTCAATGGCAAGTCCGTGCGTTTTGGATCTCCGCGTGAAACGCTCGATAATGGCATCGCCACTGTCTATCAGGATTTGGCTTTGGTGCCGCTGATGAGCGTTGCCCGCAACTTCTTCCTCGGCCGCGAACCCCAGAAAGGCTTTTGGCCCTTGCAGCAGCTCGACATCGACTATGCCAATGCCACGGCCTATCGCGAGTTGCGCGACATGGGGATCGAACTCCGCGATCCCGAACAGCCTGTAGGAACGCTCTCTGGCGGCGAGCGCCAATGCTTAGCCATCGCCCGCGCGATCCATTTCGGTGCCAAAGTTTTGATACTTGATGAACCAACTTCCGCTCTTGGCGTGCATCAGGCCTCCATTGTTTTGAAACTGATCGTCCAGTCAAAAGCGCGCGGCATCGGCGTCATTTTCATCTCGCACAACGTGCATCACGCCTATGTGGTGGGAGACCGTTTCACAATTCTAAAACGTGGCCGCAGCATGGGCACGCATTCGGCAACCAACATCAGCCGCGATGAACTTTTGAATCTGATGGCAGGCGGCAAAGAGCTTGTTGATCTTGAAGCCGAAATCGAACGCCTGAAACACGCCAAGAAGGAAGCCTGATATGGAACGCATTGGCGTTGGTTTGATCGGAACCGGATTCATGGGTAAATGCCACGCCATGGCCTATGGCGCGGTGAAGGCAGTGTTCGGTGATGTGCCCTTTGTGGATCGTGTGACACTCTGCGACGTCGATGCCAAAAACGCCGCCAAATGCGCGTCGGAATTTGGCTTTGCCAAAGCCACTACCAATTGGCGCGACCTCGTGAACGATCCTGCCATTAAATTGATCTCCATCACGTCTCCCAATGGCATGCATCGCGAAATGGCCGTGGCGGCGCTGGAAGCTGGCAAACACGTCTGGTGCGAAAAGCCGATGGCCCTCACCATCGCAGACGCTGAAGCCATGACCATCGCCTCCGTCAAAGCTAAAGGTCAAGCCACAGCTCTGGGCTATGGCTATTTGAGGAATCCGGCCCTGCAACAGGCCCGCAAGCTCATTGCGGAAGGAGCCATTGGCGAGGTTTTTGATTTTCGCGGCAGTGTCGATGAAGACTATATGGCCGACCCGCAGCTCCCTTGGTCGTGGCGGCTAACACGCAAGGACGCTGGCCTTGGAACGCTGGGTGATCTCACCGTTCATTTGATTTCGCTGGCGCAGGAATTGATGGGCGATATCACAAGTCTTTCGGCGATGGTTGATGTTGTGCACAAGAAGCGCCCCGTTGCAGGCGGTGCAAAACTGGCTGAAGTCGAAAATGATGATATCGCCCATGCCATGGTTCGCTTCGCTTCAGGTGCCCGCGGCGTGTTGACCTCAAGCCGCATTGCCCATGGCCGCAAGAACGGGTTGAAGATTGAAGTACACGGATCCAAAGGCATGCTTTGGCTCGACAATGAGCGTATGAACGAGTTGAACCTCTATGTCGCGGAAGGTCCAGCTGACCAGCGCGGTTTCCGCCGCATCCTCTCTGGCCCCTATCATGGTGCTTATGGAAAGCTGTGCCCGGCCCCTGGCCACGGACTTGGCTTCAATGAGTTGAAAGTGATCGAATTAGCCGAGTTGCTTTACGCCGCAACCGGCAAGACTTCGCAGTCCGTCGATTTCGCGCGCGGACTTACGATTGAAAAAACTATTCACGCTTTCGCCCGCTCCGCAGAAACCGGAAGCTGGGTCAACCTCGCCTGAGGTTCAGCTTACGAGGTAGGTCTTTACGGTTGCTTCGGCGCCATATTTCCAGATGGCTTCAAGATAACCCGCGAAAAGCCTCTGCATCACGGGGTGCTTTCCAACCTCACCGTATATCTCCGCCATATCGAGCCAAGCCTGCGGATTGGTTTTAGCCAGCCGCGCTTGGGCCTGCAAAGCATTCCAGTTCGGATCATTGGCCTCAATAACCTTTCCGGAATCCGTAATTCCAAAACAATAGCGGCACCACAGGGCTGACTCCAAAGCCAATCCGAAAATCGACTTGCCATCCTTCAAGCGGTCAGCGATAGGCGGCACAATGAATTTCGGCTGGCGGTTTGATCCATCAAGACAAAGCCTCCGGATCGTGTCGCCAATCTTCGGGTTGGCAAAGCGCCGCTCAATGAGCTTCTGGTAGTCTTGCAGATCAGTTCCGGGAACTGGAAGGACTGTCGGGCGGATTTCGTCGTCCGTCACTTTCCTAAGGTAATCCCTGATCAACGGCGTTTCCATCGCCTCATGCACAAAGTGAATGTCCATCAATCCGCCGATATAGGCGATTACAGCATGCCCGCCGTTCAGAATGCGAATTTTCATATATTCCCAAGGCGTCACATCCTTGACGAATTGTGCGCCAACTTTTTCCCATGCCGGACGGCCGAGCGGAAAATTGTCTTCCACCACCCACTGCTTGAACTCTTCGCAGAACACTGGCCATTGATCTTCAACACCAAATTCTTCGGCGCAGACCTTGCGCTCGCGGTCGCTGGTGGCGGGCGTAATGCGGTCCACCATGCCATTGGGAAAGGCAACTGATGATTTGACCCACTCGGCCAATTTAGGGTCCATCAATTCCGCCAGGCCAGTTACAGCGTTGCGCGTCACGACGCCATTATGAGGGAGATTGTCGCAAGACATCACAGTGTAAGGCTGAAGCCCGCGCTCGCGGCGAAGTTTCAGGCCACGAAGAATAAGACCAAAAGCGGTCGTAGGATCATCCGGATTTTGTGCATCACGCTGCAAGGCCGGATGTTTTGGGTCAAACTTTCCGGTTGCAGGATCAATCATGTATCCGCCTTCCGTCACGGTAAGAGAAACAATCCGCGTCTCCCGGTTCGCCAACGTCTCAACCAGCCGCGCACGATCACCCGGAGAAATAAAATCAATCATGGAGCCCGTCACGCGCGCTTTGCTGACGGTTGCCTCCTGCTCCACAACCGTCGTGAGAAAATCTTGAGACGCAAGCTTTTGGCGCATCGCTTCATCAGACGGCATGACGCCAGCGCCAGTGATGGCCCAATCATGATTCAAACCCATGTTGAAAAGGTCATCAAGATAGACAGCAAGATGCGCACGGTGAAAATTCCCAACACCAATGTGCACAATGCCCGGCGAAAGTGCAGACCGCGCATATTTGGGAACCGCCACCTTGGTGCCCAGTTTGCTGATATTCGCGAGATTCAAGTCCACCATTTTATCCTCAACCCATTCTGTTCATCACATGAAGTAATGAAGCTGTATCCCAGCCAAACATTTCATTTCACAGCAAATCCACGGCCCGGCTGGCCAGGGCCATCGTGGGAGCATTCGTATTGCCTGAAGGTATAAAAGGCATGGCGGAAGCATCGATCACGCGAAGCCCATCAACACCAATAACCCTTAACTCAGAATCCAGAACCGCATCTTTATCGTTGGCCTTTCCCATGCGGCAAGTGCCGACCGGGTGCCAATTGGTTTTTACCGTGCGCCTACAATGTTCCGCAAGATCGGCCTTGCTCGTAACGGATTTGCCAGGCAACACTTCAACTGTGATACGAGACGACAGCGGCTTCTGCTTCAAAATTTCGCGGGCAAAACGTAGACCTTCGATTTCAAGGTCAAGATCTTCCGCTTCAGCGAGATAGTTATTGTCGATGATCGGCTTGTCGGCGGGATTGGCGGAGCGGAGTTTTACGGTGCCACGCGATTTAGGTCGCAACAAGCAGGCATTGAGTGTCACGCCATCTTTGGGTTTCTCGCCCTGCACGTCAGCATCAAGATAGACCGACGGCACACAATACATTTTGAGCGTGGGCCGCTTGCCGCCCGTCGGATCAACATAGGCGCAAGCTTCAACACCGACACTGGACACAGGCCCGGTTCCAAACAGCAGATATTGCAGTCCATTCTTCAGCGCACGAAAGCCTTTGTCTTCCCCATCATAACCAAAATGACCATTGGTGGCTGAAACCACAGGCACTTCGTGGTGGTCCTGCAGGTTTTCCCCAACGCCTGAGAGATTGACCACGGTCTTGATGCCTTGATCCTTAAGCTGCGCCTCTGGTCCAATGCCCGACAGCATAAGCAGCTTTGGAGAATTATAAGAGCCAGCGGCAACGAGCACTTCACCCTTGCATCGCGCAGTTTGAGTCTGGCCATTTTGCAGATAACTAACGCCCACACATTTCGAACCCTCCAGGATCAAATTTGTGACAAGCGCATCGCATTCAACTGTGAAATTTTTATCGGACGCGATCTGGTTGAGAAAACCATCAACCCCGCTCCACCTTCGACCTTTGCGCGTGGTATACTGCATGGTGCCGACACCTGTTTGCTCCGCTCCGTTGAAATCCGGATTGAACGGGACGCCCATGCCTTGCGCTGCCAGAATATAGTCTTCGGTAATTTGGCATTTGGCACCCGTGCCCGAAACATGGAGCGGGCCATCAACGCCATGCCAGGTGTCATTGAACTCGTGGTTATATTCCATGGCGCGGAAGTGCTTCAGCATTTCATCATAGGACCACTTGCCATTGCTGCCCAGAAACCGGTCCCAATGGTCATAATCCTCCGCCTGCCCGCGCGTGTAGACCATGGCATTGACCGATGATCCGCCGCCCAGAATATTGGCCTGGCCAACCTTCGGTGTGCGCCCGTTCAAATGGCGCTGCGGCACAGGTTCATGCAATTCAACGATACTGCTGCCCGTTATGCCCTTCATCCAAGCCGCTGGCATTGACAAATAGAACCTTGAAAGGCCCGAAGGCTGGCGCGGCCCACGCTCCAACATCAAAACCCGGGCCTTCTTTTCCTTTACCAAACGCCAAGCCGCAACACAGGCCGCCGAGCCACCGCCGACGATGATATAGTCATAACTATGGGTCACGCCCTTACGGCCTTGCCCTGCTTGTCAAAGCGGTGAATGCGACCCTTCTCCGGTGTCATCCAGACTTTTGACCCAGGGTCAAAGCTGCTTTCGCCAGCAGCGCGCACCACCAACTGGCCGCGCTTGCCACCATCAATATGCAGGAACGTGTCGGAGCCCAGATGTTCAGCAAGCTTCACTGTGCCCTGCCATTCACCCTTCTTATCAGAAAGAGCGATATGTTCGGGGCGCACGCCAATGGTGTTATCCTCGACTATGTTCATTTTGGGAGAGCCGATGAAGCCCGCCACAAAAAGCGAATTGGGCTTGTTGTAAAGCTCAAGCGGTGAACCCACCTGTTCGATATTGCCGCGATTTAAAACCACAATGCGGTCGGCCATAGTCATGGCTTCAACCTGGTCATGAGTCACATAAACCATCGTGGCCTTCATGCTCTGGTGCATCTGCATGATTTCCACGCGCATGTTGACGCGCAAGGCCGCATCAAGATTGGACAGTGGCTCGTCGAACAGGAAGGCCTTGGGATCGCGCACAATGGCGCGGCCAATGGCAACGCGCTGGCGCTGTCCGCCTGAGAGTTGGCGTGGCTTGCGATCAAGATAATCAGTCAGATTAAGTTTACTGGCAGCGCCCGCAACCTTGTTGTCAATCTCTGCCTTCGGAAGTTTCGCCATCTTCAAGGGGAACGCAATATTATCGCGCACACTCATGTGCGGATACAAAGCATAGGATTGGAACACCATGGCGAGCCCGCGTTCAGAGGGTGCCGCGTCCGTCATGTCCTTGCCATCAATGCTGATGTGGCCGGAGGTCAGGTCCTCCAATCCGGCAATCAAGCGCAAAAGGGTGGATTTGCCGCAACCAGATGGACCGACGAACACAATGAATTCTCCCTCTTTTATCTCGAGGTCGGCACCCGGGATGATGACCACATCGCCGAAGACTTTGCGAACTTTGCTGAGTTGGATTGTACCCATTTTATTTCACTGCTCCGAATGTAAGGCCACGGACGAGTTGTCGTTGCGAGAACCAGCCCACCACCATGATGGGTGCAATCGCCATGATAGAAGCCGCCGAAAGCTTGGCCCAGAATTGCCCTTCCGGGCTTGAATATTCCGAGATGAAGAAGCTTAAGGGTGCCGCATATTTGTTGGTGAGATTCAACGTCCAGAAAGCTTCGTTCCAGGCCAAGATGAGATTCAATAGGCAAGTTGAGACAATGCCCGGAATACCCATCGGCAAGAGGATCTTGGTCAGCTCGTGCCATACCGAGGCGCCGTCCATGCGTGAGGCTTCGAGGATCTCCATCGGGATTTCTTTGAAATAGGTGTAAAGCATCCAGATGATGATCGGCAGGTTCAGCAACATCATCAACGGCACCATGCCCCAGAAACTGTCCATCAGATTCCAGTCCGAAAGATCAATCCAACCCCAATCCTTGAAGACCAGGCCGTTGCGATTGAAGATGAGATAGATCGGGATCAAAGCGCCTGCGGGTGGCATCATCTTGGTTGAGAGCATCCACAACAGCGTGTCTGTTGTGCCACGGCTGAAGACCCACAGGGCAACTGGCACGATGACAATGATCAGGCACATGAACCCAATGGCAGCGTTATTGGTCAAATCCCATCCGAGAACCAGATAGAGGAACAGGCCAACCACAAAGGCCGTACCCAGAATGGTGCCAAGCCAGCGTTTGCCGCTCCAGCCGATACTGGGCTGGGTCACTGGCGAAAATGCCATGGACCAGGCCGCTGGCACGGCAAAGATGAGACCCAGAACAGTCGAAAGACCAGCGATCACCAGAGTGTTGATGATGTAGCGCGTATAGTCAGAGCGCTCCTGCACGATGCCAAAGTTTTCCAGCGTCCAAGGTGTTGAAAGCCAGTTCAGCGGCAAAGTATAGGCATCGGACTCGGTCTTGAACGCGGCAACCCCCGTCCAGAAGATCGGGAAGAACATCAAGAGGCCGAAAGTCCAGGCAATAGCGGTGAACACGAGTTTGCGGGTATTTGTTCCCTTGCGTGCCATGATCAGTTCTCCAGGTTCCGGCCCACGATGCGGACCAGGAAGATCGAAACCAGATTGGCGAGCACCACGGCGATCAGGCCACCGGCTGCTGCCTCGCCGACGTCAGTCGCATCGTTCAACTCCGAGAAGACCAGATAGGTGAGGTTGCCAGCAATGCCGCCCACGGATGTCACCTTGATTTCGGCAAAGATATTCAGAAGGAAGATGGTCTCGATCAGGATGACCACAGTGATGGGGCGTGCGAGATGCGGCAGCACGATATAGCGGAAATAGGAAATCGGGCCCGCACCATCCATCTGCGAGGCAGCTTTCTGCTCCTCATCGAGGGATTGCAGGGCCGTGAGAAGAATGAGAGCCGCGTAAGGCATCCACTGCCACGACACAATGATGATCACGGAAATCAGCGGCACGGTGCCGAACCAATCGATCACTTCGGTGGCGCCAAAGAATTTCTGTATAGCCGCAAAAAGCCCGAAGACCGGATGCATAATCAGGTTCTTCCAGACCAGCGAGGACACTGTGGGCATGATAAAAAAGGGTGAAATCATCAGCACACGGACAATACCGCGCCCCCAGAAGGGCTGATCCAGCAGGACAGCCAGGCCAACGCCTCCCGCCACGGTGATGACCAGAGTTGAAAGCACCAACACCAGCGTGTTGACAAAGTCTTTTTTGAAAAAGGGATCGTTGATGAAGTAATAGAAATTCGACAGGCCAACCCAGCCGGTGTTGTCATTCTGCAGGTTATACCTGAGGAATGCGAAATAGATCGCAATTGACAACGGTACGAAGGCCCAGGCCACAAGGACCGCCACCGAGGGCGCCAAGGCCCATTTTCCCAGTCTTTGTGCGTGAACTGTTGCCATGCCGCTAGCCCCTTGAACCTTATAAGGAACGTCACACCTGTGCGAAAGATTTTACCCATGAGAGGCAACGCCGTCTTCGCACAGGGGTGACGCGGGAGAAACCAATGGGCGGCCGTGTGAACAGCCGCCCTCTTCAAGTTACTTGATGTAACCAGCCTTGGTCATTTCTTGGGTGGTATAATCCTGTGCCTGCTTCAGAGCATCATCAGCGCTCATCTGGCCAGCGAGGGCAGCGGAGAAGAGTTCGCCAACCTTGGTGCCGATGCCAGCAAACTCAGGGATCGAGGCAAACTGCACACCAACATAAGGCACCGGCTTCACAGTCGGATGAGTTGGATCAGCGGCATTCATCGAATCCAAGGTCATCTTGGCAAATGGAACCTTGAGATATTCAGGGTTCGCATAGAGCGAGGTGCGCGTTCCTGGAGGAACGTTGGCCCAACCTTCCTTCGATGCAACGAGTTCACCGTAATGCTTGGACGTTGCCCAGCTTACGAACTTCTCAGCAGCTTCAACTTTCTTGGAACCGGCAGGAACTGCCAGAGCCCAAGCCCACAGCCAGTTGGCGCGCTTGCCGAGACCTTTGTCAGGAGCGAGCGTGAAGCCAACATTGGCAGCAACGGACGAAGCCTTGGGATCAATCACGAACGAGCCTGCAGCGGTAGCGTCAGCCCACATGCCGCACTTACCGGATTGGAACAACGCCAGATTTTCAGAGAAGCCGTTGCCCGAAGCGCCCTGTGGACCGTCGTCCTTCATGACCTTCAGATAGGTGTTGAGCGTGTCTTTCCATTCCTGGGTGTCGAATTGTGGATGCCACTTTTCGTCAAACCAGCGTGCGCCGAAGGAGTTGGCCATGGAACCGATGAAGGCCATGTTTTCGCCCCAGCCGGCTTTGCCGCGCAAGCAAATGCCGTTCACGCCATTGGCGCGGTCAGTCATCTTGTTGGCAGCATCAATGATGAAGTCCCAGGTGGGCGCATCAGGCA
>JBDSTO010000205.1:0-5766 GCA_039928255.1 Aestuariivirga sp.
AGGTTCCAGAATGCGCGACCCACAAGTAAAACCAGAAGGGCACAAAGCGCAAAGCCCAGTGCCACCAACATCAAAGTCTCTGTTTGAGACATGAACTCACCCACCCAGCTGTTACAAACTTAATCCACACCCTGCATAGCAAGATGCATTCCAGCCTGTGGGATTATTGTTAACGCGGATTCGGACGGGTTGCGATGGGGTCTTGCCGTGATTGGCAAAAATATTTTTCAGACCCCATCGGAGATCAAACGCGAATTTATGGAATGATCAGAAGGGGTTCCATGTGGCACTTGGGGAATATTTCAGATAACCAACATTGGCCCCAAGCCTGGCCCCCAGACCCGTGCGGATTGGTGCCATCACGATGTCGTCGCGCTTTTGGAAGTTGACGCCAACGCCGCCCACCAAATAGGCCGAACCTTCAACGCCACCAAAGCGGGCATAGAGATCCTCGGGGCTTTGCGAGTTGTAAACCAGCGTCAGCGTGCGTGAACCATTGCCGCCAAAGTCAAAGCCCAGCGAGGGGCCCTGCCAGAAGATGTGTTTCTTCACGCCATTCTTGTAATAGATGGTGCCTTCGCCATAACGCAGGCCGCCAACGATGGCGCCTGAGCCTTCTTCACCGACGATATAGGCTGATGGGCGGCCCTCTTTGGAAAAGACATATTCCACGGCTTCAGCCAGCCCACGCGTGGTGTTGCCGAAAAACTGATGGCCCCCCGCGATGATTTCTTCGGAGGAATAGGTCGAATCTGTTGTTTGGGAACGGCGTGCCACGGTTTGGGCGTCTGCCGGGATGACCATGGGGGCGAACCCCAAAGCCAGAAACAATGCGCCTGCGCAAATTTTCATCTTCATGTTACTCAACTCCACACCTAGTTACTGAAGGATGGACCCATCTTGCCGCCGCGATGAGGCCAAATTCCGGTCTGGACATGACCATGCCATGGCAGGCTTTCAACTTGGTTAATCAATGGAAAATGTAATCAGGCCGAAGCGATGAATGCCGGATTGTCGAAGCCGCGGATTTTCTTGCCATAGCCCAATGGCTTACCGTCAATGGTCAAAACCTTGCCGCCCGCCGCCAAAAGAATGGCATGGCCCGCCGCGGTATCCCATTCCATGGTGCGGCCAAAGCGGGGGTAAAGATCAGCCTCGCCTGCTGCCACTTTGCAGAATTTGAGCGACGAGCCAGCCGAGATCAGCTTTGCCACTTTGGACTTGGCGATAAAGGCTTCAGTTTCCGCATCACAATGGGAACGGGAGGCCAGAACCGTTGCCCCTTCAACTGGCATGGGCCTGGTTCTAATGGCGGTTGTGTTGCCCAAGCCTGCCCAGGCTTCGGTGGTTTTCAACCTGGCGTGCATGGCACCTTGGCCCAAGCGGCCGAAATAGATGTCGCCCAGCGCTGGGGCATAGATGACGCCAAATATGGGGACATTGTTTTCAATGAGAGCAATATTGACGGTGAACTCGCCATTTCGACTGATGAATTCCTTGGTGCCATCCAAAGGATCAACCAGAAAAAAGCGCGCTCCGATTTCGGGGATATTCCCCTTGGAGACACTTTCCTCGGCGAGGACGGGAATTTCAGGGCAAAGCTTTTTCAGGCCTGCCAAGATCACATCCTCGGCTTGCTGATCGGCTTGCGTAACCGGGGAGTGGTCGGATTTCGTGGCCACTTCGATGGGCGCGGCATAAATTTCCATGATGACTTGGCCGGCCGTGTGGGCGAGGCGAACAATCTCAAGATCAAGCTCTGAAACCGAGGATTCCATGGCGCGTCATTATAGGTCTGCCATTTAAGGTCAATACGGAATTATTTGCCGCGATTTGTTATAGCTAGACCACGAATCAGCCAGGGGCTTCCATGACGTTACAACCACGACTCTCCGATATTGATCTTGCGGCACTGCTGTGTTCGCGCGTTTGCCATGATGTGATCTCTCCGGTGGGGGCGATTGCCAACGGGCTGGAGCTGATTGACGATCCTGAAACTGACGCTGAAATGCGCGCCACGGCCCTCGACATGGTGCGTTCCTCGGCCAAGACAGCGACCGCGAAATTGAAGTTCTGCCGCATTGCCTTTGGCGCATCAGGATCAGCTGGTGCACAGATTGACATGTCGGAAGCGGGCGAAGTGGCGCGTGGCTTTGTCGGCGAAGAAAAAGTGAAGCTTGATTGGCAAGCCCCCCGCGAAAACCGGCCAAAGCAGGAAGTGAAACTTCTGCTCAACATGTTGCTGCTAGCGCTTGAGGGAATTCCGCGCGGTGGCGTTGTCACGGTGACTGCAGACGGGCGCAATTTCAAAGTGTCGGCCAAGGGCGAGCGTGCCAAAATCAAGGACGTGATGGCCACGGCCGTTGATGGTTCGGCTGATCTCGCCACACTCGATGCGCGCTTGGTGCAGCCTTATTATGCGCGCGTTCTGGCGGATGCTGCTGAACTTGAGCTTTCCATGAAAATGGAAGGCGAGGACACGGTCGTCGTGGTGGCGCAGCCCAAGGCCGCCGCTTAAAGCCCCTCGATTATTTCGTCGTCTGGCTGCTCACCAGAACCTGTTCGCTGTTGGGCTTCAGGCTGACCCATTGCATCGGGTCAAGTTGCGACTGGCGTTTCAAGAATTTGTAATGGGTTTGATCCCAGCGCAGGATTTCATTGCGGCGATTATCGAGCATGTAGTCGCCCTTGTCGGTGGCGACCGTGAGGATGGCGTGGCCTTCGCCATTTTCATCAAGCACCACGGTCATCAGCAAGTCGCGCGGGGCGACGCCCAAGGCCACAAGCTCACGCTTCTTTTCCAGCGCATAATCTTCGCAATCGCCGGCTTTGACGGGGTAGGTCCAATAATCGGGCACGCCATATTGCTCTTCATCGCTCATTGGAATGACGTGAGTGTTGACGCTCAGATTGACCGCCGAGACCATGTCCCAGATCTGCGGGGTGAGTTTCACGCGCTCATGGGTTGAGGCCTTGGCTTTGCATTCTGCTTCGCCACGCGCGCAGAACGCCACATAGCCCATGGGCGGCAGCGAAGTTCCATATTCCTGGGCATAGGGGCGGCTGACGGGCGACGTTTGTGCGGCCAAACCATTGGCCGACATCGCGCAAAGCAACAGAACACTGAAAAGAACGCCACGCACCATTCTGAACCCCTCAGCCCTGTTCCTCGCCTCGAGGACTGCAGGGTTAATGAAGAGTTAATGGCTGAAATGCGGCTGAGCAAGGGCAGGGTTAAGACAAGGTTAATAGCGACTGGTATCAGTAGTGGGCCGGACAACCTGTGCGCTGAAGAGGCAGCGATTGAATTATTTAATTGAGGCCACCAAAATCGTTGCTATTGTTCAAAATGAATAGACGTACGATGCGAATCCGCAACGTGTAATGAAATAGAAACTCGACTTGTCGTAATCTAAATTGGATTCTGTGCTTTGGGTCGTTGTGCAATTTGCCTCCCATTCAGCTTTCACCTCCGCCAGGTGCAACGCGCTTTTTTCCGCAGGTGAGACCGAACAAGTTACTCCCGCTGTTTTCTGAAATTTAGGGGGAATGCTCCTCTTGAATCTTTTTTCAACATTTTGAATTGCAACACTCTTGTCCACTGAATAAACACAAAAGCCACCGTTCAGGTTCGGCAAAAAAGACGCCAAAATTAGCAGAACAACAATTCCCGCAATTTTGAAACTTCTACGCATGTAGTTTCACCCCGCTATTGTCTGCAAATGAGTTTGTAGTGCTGAGCGTTAAATTAATTCTCTGTGGCTTTCCGCTTCATCTCTTGCAGTGAAAGTAGACAAAAAAAGGCCCGGCTCGTTTTCGAAGCCGGGCTTTTTGAAATGAATTTGGCGTGGGATCAGGCGATCTTGAGCATGTCCTCGTCGTCCATGCCACCACCACCCATCGGAGGGGCACCTTCGCGGAGCACGTAACCACGGCCCCAGACGGTTTCGATGAAATTCTTGCCTTCGGCGGCATTGGCCAGTTTTTTGCGGAGCTTGCAGATAAAGACGTCGATGATCTTGAGTTCAGGCTCATCCATGCCACCATAAAGATGGTTCAAGAACATTTCCTTGGTGAGCGTTGTTCCCTTGCGGAGCGAGAGCAGCTCCAGCATCTGATATTCTTTGCCAGTCAAATGAACGCGCTGGCCGCCGACTTCGACGGTCTTGGTATCGAGGTTCACCAGCAACTCGCCCGTAAGAATGACAGATTGTGCATGGCCCTTGGAGCGGCGGACCACAGCGTGGATGCGGGCCACCAGTTCGTCCTTGTGGAAAGGCTTGGTCATATAGTCATCAGCGCCGAAGCCCAGACCTTTGACCTTGTCTTCAATGCCGGCAAGACCGGAGAGAATGAGAATTGGCGTTCCGACTTTTGAAACGCGAAGGCTTTTAAGCACTTCATAGCCCGACATGTCGGGAAGATTGAGATCAAGCAGGATAATATCGTAGTCATAAAGCTTGCCGAGATCGACGCCTTCTTCACCAAGGTCGGTGGTGTAGACGTTGAAACCTTCGGACTTCAGCATCAATTCGATGCTTTGTGCAGTCGCTGTATCGTCTTCAATCAACAAGACCCGCATGCTTATCCCCTTCGATGCCGGATCAAACCGTGCCCGGTCGAATCCTTTTTGCTGCTGCACCTGAACTCCAGTGCCAACCAAACGTTAACTCTGATCATTAAGATAGGCTTAGAAAGGTTAACAAAACCTAATTCTAAAAGCCAAAACGCTCACCAGTCCCATACCATCCATAGTAGCTGCCTCGAAGATCACACCATATGTGGTGGTCTCTAGGCGTCCCAAATTCCTAACGAGGAAAGTTGGAGAAAGCGTTCGGGATTTACTCGGTCTTAAACTCAATTGTTCATCATGTTCGCCATGAACGACTCTCTACCAGTAGTTGATTCGGAGAATCGTGAATAGTCCGGGCGGGACAATTATTATCGCTCAGTGAGTTTGAGTAGAGTGAGGAAGATGATGCGTTCACGAGAGAGCCTTTTGCGGCTGAACCGTTTTAGGGTTGAAGATGCCCGCAGGCAAGTTGCCGATATGGATCTGATGATCCAGGATCTGATGCGAAAGCACGATGATCTTGATGCCCATGTGAAGTTTGAAGAAAACCGCACGGGCGTTACCGATCCCAACAATGTCAAATATTCCATGGCGGCAAAATCTGTGCGTGGCCGTCGCGACAATATATTAAAGACGGTTGGCGAATTGCGCGACCAACAGGAAGCAGGCATTGAGCGCCTGAAAGAAGCTGAAGCGGATCTTCGCAAGATCGAACTTCTGGTCGAAAAGGAAGCGCCTTCGAACAAGGCTCCCGTTACAGCTTTGCGTGCTGTTGTGGCTGGCCCGGCCATGCTGCGCTGAGCCACGTCAAATCAATGACTTTTAGGGGCCCGTGCCGGCAAGGCTTGGGCCCTTGTTTTTTAAGAGCTGGGCCACCGTCATTTGAGATTGCTGGTTGAGATAAAGAACCAACAAGCGGCTAATGCGATGGCCAATGCCAGCAGCCGCCGGACCTGAACGGCCCACGGTGACGTTGCGAGCCATCCTGAAATGCTGCCTGCAAGCAGGGCAATCATCGTGTGGATGGCGGTTGCCACAGCAACATAGATTGCTGTGAGAGTTGCGAGTTCTCGATACGGTTGATCTGGCAAGACCAGAAATTGCGGCAGTATGGCCGCATAAAAAAGATAGGCTTTGGGATTCAAAGCATTTGAAACGAAGCCCTGGACAAAATAAGCGGCATTGGATTTCTG
>JBDSTO010000206.1:0-9942 GCA_039928255.1 Aestuariivirga sp.
GCATCGCAGACGATTTCCACGGCAGTGTTCATTGTCTCGGCACCCCATACGAGTGTGATGGCGAGAACCAGCCAGCGCCAATCGCCCGCTGAGATGTGAAGATAAAGACCAAGCAAAATAATCAGGCTTGCCGTGAGGCTGTGAAACCACATGGCGTGTTGGGTTTTGAAGACATAGGCAAAGCCCGAAATGGCATAGCGAAAGGCCTTCATGCGGTTCTTGACGCTGAAGTCCTTGATGTCGCTCATGCCAGGGCCTGAAGCTCTTTCAACACGGCTTCACCCATCTCGCTGGTGTTGGTGTTGGCGGGAATATCGCCGGCAATGTCTTTGGTGCGTAGGCCCTTGGCGAGAACGGCGGAAATTGCCTGATCCAATTTGTCGGCCCACTCACCAAGCCCGAAGGAATAGCGCAGCGCCATGCCGAAGCTTGCGATCATCGCGATGGGGTTGGCTGCACTTGTGCCTGCAATGTCAGGGGCGGAACCATGGACAGGTTCATAGAGTGCTTTGCGGCGCTTGGTCTTGGGATCTGCAGCACCGAGCGAGGCTGAGGGCAACATGCCAAGCGAGCCTGTGAGCATGGCCGCGACATCGGAGAGCACATCGCCGAACAGATTGTCGGTGACGATCACGTCATATTGCTTGGGCCAGCGCACCAGCTGCATGGCGCAATTGTCGGCCAGCACATGTTCAAGTGTCGCTTGCGGATATTCCTGCGCGTGAACACGCGTCACGATCTCATGCCAGAGAACGCCGGTCTTCATCACGTTGCGTTTTTCAGCGGAGGACACTTTGTTCTTGCGCGTCTTGGCAAGATCAAAGGCGACGCGCGCAATGCGCTCGATTTCAAACGTGTCATAAACTTGCGTATCGATGCCGCGCTTCTGGCCATTGCCCAAATCTGTGATGGTCTTGGGCTCGCCGAAATAAACACCACCTGTGAGTTCGCGCACAATCAGAATATCGAGGCCTTCAACCACGTTGCGCTTTAACGACGAAGCATCAGCCAATGCGGGATAGCAGATCGCGGGGCGGAGATTGGCAAAGAGGCCGAGATCCTTGCGCAAACGCAGAAGTCCAGCCTCAGGCCTTACATCATAGGGCACGTTGTCCCATTTGGGGCCGCCCACGGCGCCAAACAGAACAGCATCAGCGCTTTGCGCCTTGGCCATATCGCTTTCAGAAATCGCCTTGCCATGGGCATCATAGGCTGAACCACCCACCAGACCGCGATCGGTTTCGAATTTGGCAATGCCCTGTTTGGTGAACCAGGCCAGCAGCTTTTCAACTTCGGCCATGACTTCTGGGCCAATGCCATCACCGGGGAGGAGGAAGAGATTGAAGGAAGCCATGAAAACTCACTTGATGCTGTTTTCTGGCTGACTAGCCTCTCAGAGCCGATGATGCAAGTGCGTGGAATGGGTTACTTCCGCGCCCGCTTCCCTCACTCAAAGGCGGGACGCACCGATCACCCGGTAAGGTACAAGTGTTTCATCCTCGCGGATGGAAACATATTCTCCGGCCTTCATCACGTGATCGCCGAAACGATAACCGGATTCATCATCCTCTTCATCGCTGTGAATGTCATAATGAAAGGCCCAGGCACCACCGGGCTTGCGCACGAGATGGCCAATATCATCATCTTCATTGGGCCTGAAGCGCACGACACGGCATTTTTCTTTTACCTTGTGGAATTCCTCGGCGTTGATTCTGCCATCGGACCCCAAGGGTGCCGTGAACTCATAGCCGATGTTGCGCGCACCTTCGGGGTATTCCCTGGTGCGGGCCAATTCCAATCTGATTTTATACATCATGTGGCAGCCCTTACCTTAGTGGGACATCAGGACAGGAAGATCATGATTTTTCAGAACATGCCTCGTGGCGCCACCGAAGACCAGTTCGGCAAAGCGGCTGTGACCATAGGCACCCAAAACCAGAAGCCCGGCATTATCATCTTTTGCGGCACGCAGCAAAACTTCGCCTGTGGCTGCGCCATCGGAGGAGATGCCAGTGATTTCGGTTTTTACGCCATGGCGATCAAGTGATTCAGCAATCGTGGCGCCATCCAGTCCGCCGCGCACTTTTGAATTCACAGAAACAAGACGAACGCGCTTGGCTTTTTGCAAGAATGGCAATGCGTCAAATACGGCACGGGCAGATTCACGGCTATCGTTCCAAGCGACAACAATGCTGGAGAGATCAAGCTTCAACTCGCCCTTCGCAGGCAGAACCAGCACGGGACGGCCCGCGGCCAGCACCAGCTTTTCGATAAAGTCACCATCGACATTGTCATTTTCATTTCGTGGCAGGTTTGATGCCACGATCAAATCGGTGTCATAGCCATTGTCCAGAACGTCATTGATGATGTTGGGTTGGGCGGAATCGACGAGCTGAAAATCAAAGGGAATGCTGTCAGCCTTCATCGCGGCCTCGAAATCTGCGCGGGTTTTTTCAAGACGGTCCTGAAACCAAACGCGGTTGCCGTCATAAATGTCAGGGCCTGCGCCATATCCAGCGGATGGATAAATTGTAACGCCGGGAACAACGTAAAGTCCGCGCACATGGGCGTTGAATTTCACGCCCAAATAGCGCGCGGCGCTCAGCAGTTGAGGCAGACGAGCAGTTTCATTGAGGCAAAGAAGAATGGTTTTGTTAGCCATGATGGTTCTCCATGGATACATCCTACCCTTTGTATATGGGCAGGCCTTGATCCTGATCAAGGTTCTGGGAGAATTTAGGGCAGACCAGCCATGCTATTCTGCTGCCTTCACCGCCATCGGATTGTTGGGATGTTGGGTCCAATTGGCATAGGCCGGGTTTATTGTGCGGCCCGTGCGCGCATCGGTGCCTGAGGTTTGGCGTTCCATAGTGATGCAGGCTTCGACAGGGCAGACTTCAACACAGAGATTGCAAGCAACGCATTCATTGTCCATCACCTCAAAATGACGCTTGCCGTCCTTCTCTTTCATGATGGCCTGGTGCGAAGTGTCCTCGCAGGCAGCATAGCAGCGGCCGCACTTGATGCAGAGATCCTGGTCAATCTTGGCCTTGGCGATGTAATTCAAGTTCAGATATTGCCAGTCTGTTACATTGGGAACGGCACGACTGCGGAAATCCTCAATTGTGGCGTAGCCTTTCTCATCCATCCAGCGGGCGAGGCCTGATTTCATTTCCTCGACGATGCGGAAACCATAGGTCATCGCTGCCGTACAGACCTGGACGTTGCCCGCCGACATGGAAATGAATTCTGCCGCGTCGCGCCAGGTGGTGATGCCGCCGATCGCGGAAATGGGCAAGCCCTGGGTTTCCTTGTCTCGGGCAATTTCAGACACCATGGACAGGGCAATCGGCTTCACGGCAGGTCCGCAATAGCCGCCATGGCTTCCCTTGCCATCAATGGAGGGCATGGGCGAAAACGAGTCGAGATCGACATGGGTGATCGAGTTGATGGTATTGATCAACGATACTGCATCTGCCCCACCGCGAAAGGCGGCACGGGCAGGTTGGCGGATGTCGGTGATGTTAGGAGTAAGCTTCACAATGACCGGCATGCGCGAATGCTGCTTGCACCAGCGCGCCACCATTTCAATATATTCAGGTACCTGGCCGACTGCAGCACCCATGCCGCGCTCCGACATGCCATGCGGGCAGCCGAAATTGAGTTCGATGCCATCGGCTTCGGTGTCCTCAATCTGGCCCAGAATCTTTTTCCACGGCGCTTCTTCACAAGGCACCATCAAAGAAATGACCACCGCGCGGTCTTTCCACTCGCGCTTCACCTTCTTGATCTCCCGCAGATTCACTTCCAACGGACGATCCGTGATCAATTCGATGTTGTTGAGACCCAGGAGCCTGCGGTCGGCACCGTGAATGGCACCGTAACGGGGGCCATTGACGTTGACCACGGGCGGGCCTTCCTCGCCCAGAGTTTTCCAGACCACGCCACCCCAGCCCGCCTTGAAGGCACGCACCACATTATATTCCTTGTCGGTGGGTGGCGCCGAGGCCAGCCAGAAGGGATTGGGAGACTTGATGCCAACGAAGTTTGAACGAAGGTCAGCCATGGTTTTAACCCTTCAGAAAAAGGTTGATTGATTCAGCTGCGCGGCGGCCATCATCAACGCCCGCCACCGTCAGCGCCTTGTTGCCACTCACGCAATCGCCCCCGGCCCAGACTTTGGCACGAGAAGTTTTCTTGTCTTGGTCAACTTTGATCTTGCCGTTTGCCAGCGCGAGGGCACCGTTGGTCATATCGACATAGGTTTGGCCGATCGCCTTGAAAATCACATCCGCTGGTAACTCGAAAGTCTCGCCCGTGGTCACGAGCTCTTCATTCTTGATTGCTGTTTCTTCGCATTTCAGGCCGACAACGCGATCACTCTTGATGATGAGTTTTTTAGGTGCTGCCCAAGGCATGATTTTTACGCCCTTGGTTTGTGCCAATTCCTGCTCGAACCGCGAAGCCTTCATGTGTTCCTGACCGCGGCGATAGAGGATCGTTACGTCTTGAGCGCCCAACAACTTGGATTGGACGGCAATATCTACGGCGGTCATGCCGCCACCAATCACCAGAACACGATTGCCGACATTGAGTTTGGAGAGATCCTTGGCCTGGCGAAGATCGGCGATATAGCTCACAGCGTCTTCAATGCCGTCAGCTTCCGCCTCATGTTTCACGCCAAGCTCATTTACGCCTGCAAGTCCCAGGCCCAAAAACACAGCATCATATTTTTCTTCCAAGGATGTGAGCGTGAGTTTTTTTCCGAGAGTCTGGCCATATTCAATTTTAATGCCGCCAATCGCAAGAACGAACTCAACTTCCTTCTGGGCGAAATCATCAACCGTCTTATAGGCCGCAATGCCATATTCGTTGAGGCCGCCTGGTTTCTTTCGGGCTTCAAATATTGTTACATCGTGGCCATAGAGTGCGAGGCGATGGGCGCAGGCAAGCCCTGCAGGCCCAGCGCCCACAATGGCGACATTCTTGCCTGTTGGTGCGGCGCGTGTGAAGGGATGCTTGTCGGCCATGGCCTGATCGGTGGCGTAGCGTTGCAGCAAGCCAATCTTGACCGGCTTTCCTTCGGCAATTTCCCGCACGCAGACTTCTTCGCACAGCGTTTCGGTAGGACATACCCTGGCGCACATGCCTCCCAAAATATTTTGGTCGAAAATGGTTTTGGCGGCAGACTTGGGATGGCCTGTCTGGATTTCGCGAATAAACATCGGAATATCAATTGAGGTGGGGCAAGCTTGCATGCACGGCGCATCATGACAGAAATAGCAGCGGTCGCTTTCGACCAGGGCTTCGTGATGATCCAGTGGCGGATGAAGATCCGTAAAGTTTGCAACATAGTCTGCCTTGGGCAGCCGCTTTGCCGCAATGTCCGGAGCTTTAACAGGTGCCATGAACCATTCTCCCTCGCCAAAATGGGATGATGTCTGAATTTGTTCAAATGGTCAAATTTTTTTGCACTGGTGGACGGCCTCAATCTTTGCAGCTAATATGTATGACAAATAATGGGAAAGCCTGGCAGATGTCCAAAACACCAAAGAAACCACTGAAACTCCGTTCGCAAAACTGGTTCGACAATCCAGACAATGCCGACATGACCGCGCTCTATATTGAGCGCTATCTCAATTATGGTTTCACGCGCGGAGAATTGCAGGGTGGCAAGCCGATCATTGGCATTGCCCAGACAGGTTCAGACCTTTCTCCGTGCAATCGCGCCCACATTGACCTCGTCAAACGCGTGCGGGACGGCATTATTGCAGCGGGTGGTGTGCCACTCGAATTTCCAATCCACCCCATCCAGGAAACAGGCAAGCGGCCAACAGCGTCGCTGGACCGCAACCTTGCCTATTTGTCGCTGGTTGAAGTTCTCTATGGCTATCCTTTGGATGGCGTTGTGCTCACCATTGGTTGTGACAAAACCACGCCCGCTTGTTTGATGGCAGCCGCCACGGTTGACATTCCGGCGATTGCTTTGTCGTCGGGCCCCATGCTCAACGGCGACTATAAGGGCCAGCGCACGGGTTCCGGCACTATCGTGTGGCTGGCTCGTGAGAAGCTCGCCACGGGCGAAATTGATTATGAGGGCTTTGTTGATCTGGTGGCCTCGTCTGCCCCATCAACCGGCTATTGCAATACCATGGGCACGGCGACGACGATGAATTCGCTGACCGAAGCTTTGGGCATGTGCCTTCCTTTCAATGCTGCCATTCCAGCCCCCTACCGCGAGCGCGGCCAGATGGCCTATGAAACGGGCAAGCGCATTGTCGACATGGTGCATGAAGATTTGACGCCGTCGAAGATCATGACGCGCAAGGCTTTCGAGAATGCCATCGTCGTCAACACGGCCATTGGCGGATCCACAAACGCACCAAATCATTTGAATGGTATTGCCAGCTATTTGGGTATCGATCTCAGCGTCAAGGATTGGGAAACCTACGGCTATGATTTGCCTTTGCTGGTCAACCTTCAACCTGCCGGTGAGTATCTTGGCGAGGACTATCATCGCGCCGGTGGTGTGCCAGCCGTGGTGGCCGAGTTGATGAAGGCCAAGCGCATTCACGAGGATTGCCTGACCGTCAATGGCAAGACCCTTGGCGAGAACTGCAAGGACAAGTTCTCGTGGAACCGCAATGTCATCAAGTCCATTGATGAGCCCATCCGCAAGCAGGCCGGGTTCAAGATGCTGCATGGCAATCTGTTTGATTCAGCTATCATGAAGACCTCGGTAATTTCTGAGGAATTCCGTTTGCGTTATCTGGCCAACCCCAAAGACCTTAATGCCTTTGAAGCCAAGGCCATCGTGTTTGACGGACCCGAAGACTATCACGCCAATATCGACAATCCAGAACTTGGCATTGATGAACATACCATTCTGTTCATTCGTGGCGTGGGCCCCCTGGGTTATCCCGGTGCAGCCGAAGTTGTGAACATGCGTGCCCCTACGCAGCTTTTGGAAAAAGGCATCCGTTCGCTGCCTTGCGTTGGTGATGGCCGTCAGTCAGGCACATCAGGCTCGCCTTCGATTCTCAATGCGTCGCCAGAAGCAGCTGCGGGTGGCGGCCTTGCCATTCTCAAGAATGGCGACAAAGTTCGCATCGACCTCAATACTGGCGATTGCAACGTTCTGATTTCCGCAGACGAAATCAAAGCGCGCAGGGCTGAACTTGAAAAGAATGGCGGGTTTAAAGTTCCTGCCGCGCAAACGCCATGGCAGGAAATTTTCCGTGCCACAACGGATCAGCTTGCACAAGGCATGGTTATCAAAGGTGCTACAAAGTTCCGCCGCATTGCCAAGACTATGGGCATTCCAAGAGACAATCATTGATGCTTACGATCAAATCCCCCGGCCTCAAGGCCACATTCGCTGAATATGGCGCGCGTCTTGTTGCGCTGGAAGTTGCTGGTATCGATGTGGTGTTCGGCACCCCGTGGGATGGAGATCATTCCAAATGGGACAATTCTGCGGGCGTCACCTGTGGTCGCCATGCCGGCCGAATTTCCAAAGGTGGTTATGAGCTTGACGGGGAACGCGTGAAGCTCGTCAATAATCAGGACGGATTCCAGCTCCATGGCGGGCCGGTGGGCTTCGGCAGTCTGAATTGGGCTGCCAAGAAAAAGGGGAGTGAGCTTCACTTCTCACACACCAGCCCCGACGGCGACCAAGGCTTTCCTGGTGAACTAAAGGCGGATGCCGTTTATGGCGTTTCGGGCAATACTTTATATTGCGACCTGACGGCGACAACCACCAAACCAACCGTGATCAATCTTACAAACCATGCGTATTGGAATCTTGCTGGTCCCTCTGCGGGCAAAGACGCTGCGTTCTCCCAAGAAGTTCAGATGAATGCCAGCCGCTATCTGCCCGTGGACAAGCAGCTGCTGCCCTTGGGCGAGATCGCTTCGGTAAAAGATACAAAATATGATTTCCGCAAACTGCGCGCCGTAGGCCAGCCCTATGATGATTGCTTCGTGCTTGATGGCAAGCGTGGCGAACTGCATCAGGGCCTAACCATGCGCGACCCCAAATCAGGCCGTCGCATGGAAGTGTGGACCACGGAATGTGCCATTCAGTTTTATACGGCGCTGCATTGGAGCGAGAAACTGTCTGGCAAAAATGGGCCGCTCCATCAACATCAGGCCATTGCTATCGAGCCGCAGAACGTGCCGGATGCGCCCAATAATCCGAACTTTCCATCCTCGTTCCTCAGGCCGGGCCGCGTTTATCACAATAGAATTGAGTGGCGCTTTTATTGAGGGCTTTTGGCGGCGCCTAAAAGAACAGCGCGCCGCCAACGCCAACAAGAGCCATGATGATGGCGATCATGTAAAGCCTGAAGGTCAGGATATAGACCTTTTCAAGTTTTTCAGGTTGGTGGCGAATGTCGAGAATACGATAGAGCACGATGACCATCAGAATGAGGCTTGGCAACAGCGTGCTCGCCACGATCCAGTCGGCGGTCGATTTCATTTCTGAAACATTGTCTTCCTTGGTGGCCCAATTCGCCAGGAAGTTGAGCAGGAACCCCAAAATCAGGCCGAGTGATGTTACCATCGGCTGGCGGTAGGCGGCGAGGTCTTTGACTTTCAGCTCTGGCATGGGATCCCCAACATGTTTCAAAGGAAATTATAGGGATCGACGTCAAGCTGCAAGGCAAGCGAGCCCTTGGGCTTCACATCTTTTAGCCATGTCCCCAGGAATGCCTGCAAATTTACATCGCGCGTCGCCTTGACCAGCAGGCGATAACGGTGGCGTCCGCGTACCATGGCGATGGGGGCGGGGGCAGGGCCCAGAACTTGAACACCCTCTGCCGCTGGCGCATGGTTTGATAACATGCGGGCAAAACGCTCTGTCTCGGCTGCATCTTTGCCAGAAATGACAAGGCCTGCCAGTCGGCCATGGGGCGGCAGGCCTGCGATCTCGCGGATTTTCTTTTCACCATCAAGATAGGCATCACGATCTCCCCGCTGCAGAGCTTTCATCAAAGGATGTTGCGGCAGATAGGTTTGGACGAGGGCATGGCCTGGCTTTGCGCCGCGTCCAGAGCGGCCAGCAACCTGGGCCAGCAAAGCCCAGGTGCGCTCGCCCGCGCGCGGGTCGGAGGATTCCAGTGCCAGATCGGCGTCGACGACGCCCACCAATGTGAGATGCGGAAAATGGTGGCCCTTCGCAACGAGCTGCGTTCCGATGACCAGATTGTAAGTTCCGTCTTCCACACCGTGCAGCGTATCCCGCAGGTTTTGCCCGCGCGAGAGGTCACTCGACAGAATTGCCAAATTTGCGTCTGGAAACAGCTTTGCTGCCTCTTCGGCCAGCCGTTCAATGCCGGGACCGACAGACACCAGTTTTCCCTCTTCATGGCATGAGGGACATGCCTTGGGGGTGGGCTCCGTATGGCCACAATGGTGGCAAACAAGTTGCTTTCGAAAGCGGTGTTCTACCATGGCGGCGGAACAATCCGGGCAATTCAAACGATGACCGCAGGCCCGGCATAGCGTGAGAGGCGCAAAGCCGCGACGATTGAGGAAAAGTAGCGCCTGATCGCCAGACTGCAGGGTTGCCGCCACCTCAGTAATGAGGCGCTGGGAGAGCCATTGGCCCGTCTCAAGCTTTTCAGCGGTCATGTCGATGAGCGTTGTCTCAGGAAGCTCAGGCCTGCCATGACGATCTTGCAATTTTACAATCGCGTAGCGGCCACGATCAACATTGACGAGGCTTTCAAGTGACGGTGTTGCTGAAGACAAAACCACGGGAAATTTGCCCAAGGTTCCGTAAAGCACGGCCATATCGCGGGCGTGATAGGGAACACCTTCATCCTGTTTATAAGCATTCTCGTGCTCTTCATCGACCACAATGAGGCCCAGCTTGGCCCATGGCAGAAACAGTGCCGACCGTGCGCCAACCACAATACGGGCCTCGCCTGAGGCCAC
>JBDSTO010000207.1:0-13829 GCA_039928255.1 Aestuariivirga sp.
GAGTTGACCATCGAGATGCTGGACCTGAAATACAACTCCGTTGCGAATTTCTATGAAGCGCCGCTTCACATCAAGGCGCTCAACGGCACATTTCTCATCGATGACTTTGGCCGCCAGCGCGCAAAGCCAGAGGATATCTTGAACCGATGGATTGTACCCTTGAACAGTCGCGTGGACTATTTGACGCTTCATACGGGCAAGAGCTTTCGAATTCCATTCGATGAAATCGTGATCTTCTCAACCAACCTTCATCCAGATGATTTGATGGATCCGGCCTTTCAGCGGCGCATTGCCTATAAACTTGAAACGCTGGAGCCCGCACAGGATGTTTACCGAAAAGTGTTCGATGGCGTGGCGAAGAAAGCCGGGCTTCAGTTGACAGATGAGACCTTTGCACAGGTTCTCAACGCAATCAGGACCAACAATGCCCCATTGGCCTATTTCCAACCCAAATTCATTGTTGATCAGGTTTTGGCGTCCTGCAAATTCGAAGGAATAAAACCGGGCTTCACAGACGACAACGTTTTGGACGCCCTGACAAATCTGTTCGTGAAAAAAGCGAGCGAAAACATGTTCGGCGTCAAAAGAAGTTAGGTGCTGAGGCTCAAGGAACGCATTGCTGAATTATCAGCGAAGTTTTCTATTCCATGATTGTTTTATGGCCTCCCGACTGCGACAGTCGGGAGGCCATTTTAAACTCTGAATCTCAATAGCGATGAGGCCAGAAGCACTTCTTCACCCACACAGGGTGATGATGCCGCCAGATTTTTACTATCTTGCAACGACGGTGATGACGATAGCCATAGCCGTCGCCCGTGTTCACATAGATACCTAAACCGACATTGTTGTTGGAATAACGATGGTGACGGCGACGCCAATCCATCGATTGATTGTCGCCTGATTGTTGTGCGCCTGAGCCGTCAGTCACGGGGGGTCGATGCATCTTTCCATCGTTTTGACAAACAACCCCAGGGGGGCATGCAGGAACCGCACTTGCCACTCCGGCAGTCATGAAAGCCCCAGTTACCAGAACGGTGCCGAGGGCAAGCGTGGAGAACATTTTTGATTTAAACATTTCTTTGTCCTTTCCATGGTTTGCCCCCACAAAATATAAATGTTGTTCTCAACTTCTGGTTCCATTCTCAAATGGACAATCCAAAATATGTGAACTTCAAGAAATACAAAATGCAAAGACCCCGATAGATTCGGGGCCTTCCTTGATGTCGTTCTATCGAATGGCGTTATTTCCGACGAGAGCCCTGATTGGAAGATCGGCGAGATATCGAATTAAGGTTAGGCAAAAGAGCGCCAGCAATTGCACCCACGCCAAGGCCGATTACCCCGAGCAACAAGGGACTGTCCACGACGTAATCCTTCAAGCGCGTGGCATTGGCGCCATTCACCACGTCGGGGATTTGGCGGGTCGCATTCTTTGACCATTCAGGAATTTTTGCGGAGATGACATTGCGATAATCGCTCAGGCTTCTGCGCAGGGACGAAGCGTTGGATTTCGAATTTGCGGAACTCTTCCGGCGGGAAGATCCAGCGCGCTTGAGCTGAGAGCTCATCTTGTTGGCCAATAGACCGGACTTCGCACGCGATGTTTTTTTGGTGCCCGACGTATCGGTCGTCTTTTCACGAGTATTCATCATAATTCTCCTTGATTGGAATGAAAAATAGAGCGGTTATTCTGCAGATGAAGTGTTTTCTTCAATCGAAGCACCACGAGCAGCGGAACCGTTTTTCCTTTTGAATTGCATGACAGGCGATTTGCTGCGAGCGCCGCTGCCACGTTGCGAATTGGAAGCGCGCCTCGGCTCGCGCGTTGCCGCCATCAGTAATTGCGTCGCTGCGGCACCGACCACCAATGCGATGCCCATAGTGGCGATGGGCTTTCGGCGGGCATAAAGGCCAGCGTCCGAAATCAAATGTTCAATGTCGGTATCGGAAATATATTCAGAAAATTCCGTCATGGAATCCGACAGTTCGTCAATTTTTTCACTGATACCGGGGAACGAATTCAGCGATGCTGCATAACCTCGCGTTGCCTCAGCGACCGACTGCAGCTTTTCAGCGCCATATTCGCGGCGGTTCTTGAAAAGCGTTTCCGCCAACCCCATCACGTCGTCCATCAGACGATAGCCACCAGAGGTGGCTCCATTGGTTCGGCCGCTTCGTTTGTCTGAATTTGTCTTTGCCATGATAAGCCTCTGTTCCAAAATGAGTTGTGATTTCTAAATGCGATGGAGGCCAAACAGTTCCTTTGGAAGCACGAAACAAAATCAAAAATCGGCCGCAGCTGACCAGATCCTTGTCAACACGCCGCTGTACGCTGTAAACCTCAGTCATGTGGCAATCATCAAATCTCGGCCTGGTCATCCTCGATGTGGCACTGTCGGCGATGGTCACAGCTCATGTTCTGTTGCACAAACGCAATGTAAATTCTGCAATAGGCTGGATTGGGCTAGCCTGGCTTTCGCCATTTGTGGGAACTTTTCTCTATTTTGGCTTTGGCATTAATCGGGTGCAGCGGCGCGCCCGCATTTTACGTCGCTCTGCAAAAAGGCCGCGCGGACGCGCAGGCGCAAGCGCCCTATCGTCAGGACCTTTTTCCAATCTGAAGGCGACAGTTGGCGCACTCACCCACAATGAACTGGCGACCGCAACGATCTCCCTCCCTCTTCACAATGGCGATAACGCCTACCCACAAATGCTCCAAGCCATTAACAATGCGACGACATCCATCGCTCTCGCGTCCTACATCTTTCGTTCAGACAGAATTGGGTCTGAATTTATGGAGGCTCTGGCAACTGCTATTGAACGTGGCGTAACAGTTCGGGTGCTGGTTGACGGCTTTGGAAGCGGCATGTTCTTGGCCCGCAGCTATCACGCTTTTCGCAAACGCAATATCCCCATTGCAAGGTTCATGCACTCCATTGCGCCTTGGAGGGTTCAATATCTGAATTTACGATTGCATAAAAAGATTCTCATCGTTGATGGCGTTTTGGCTTTCATCGGCGGATTGAACATTGCCGATGAAAACATGAGACGTCGCCGTCAGAAGATCAGGGTGCGTGACACTCACTTCAAAATTGAAGGCCCTGTTGTAAGGCAGATCACGATGGATTTTATCGATGATTGGCATTTTGCGACGGGCGAAGAACTGCAGGAAGCCATTTGGAACCCGAACACACAACACGCCGGACCTGTGGAAGCCCGGGTCATTGTTTCAGGCCCAGACCAAGATGCCGAACAATTGACATTGGTCCTGCTAGCAGCAATTGGAAGCGCGCAAAAATCCATTAGAATTGCCACACCCTATTTTCTCCCAGGTGAGCAATTAATGACCGCTCTCATATTGGCAACAACGCGTGGCGTGGATGTGCAGATTGTTATCCCCATGGTCAACAACCATCGGCTCATGGGATGGGCCATGCTTGCACATGTCGGTCCGCTGTTACAGGCCGGCTGCCATGTATGGCGCGCACCCCTGCCTTTTGATCATTCCAAGCTGATGGTTGTCGACAATGAGTGGTGCTTTTTTGGCAGCCCCAACTGGGATACGCGCAGCTTGCGTCTCAATTTTGAAATGGCGATCGAGGCTTATGATCCACAGCTGGCCAATCAGATGACGACTATAATTGATCAAAATCATGGCACGTCGCTGACCATGAAGGAATTGGAAGCTCGTTCATACTTTGCCAAATTCCGTGATGCGGCAACCCGGCTCCTGACACCTTATCTTTGAAGCGAGGGCGTCGAGATCAAGAATGAAAATTGCATCCTATAATATTCACAAATGTCGCGGCACGGACGGCTTGGTTAGACCAGAGCGGATTGTCGCGGTGATCAAGGAATTTGGTGCCGACGTGGTCGCCCTTCAGGAAGTCGATCATCGCATCGGTGCGCGAACGGGATTGTTGAACCCAAGCGAGATTGAAAGTGAAACAGGCTTAAAGCTATTGACCCAATCTGATGTGGTTGATGGGCATGGCTGGCATGGCAACGCTCTCTTGGTGCGTGGTGAACCAAGCCATTATCGACGCTCACGCATACACCTGCCGGGCATGGAGCCGCGCGGCGCGGTTTTCGCTGAACTCGATCTTGGAGAAGGCCAGTTTCGCGTTATAGCGGTTCACCTCGGGCTTCTCCGAAGATCCCGCGTTGCACAAACAAAGGCGCTCCTCGATGCATTTTTGAAGATGCCGCCATTGCCTACAATCATGCTTGGCGATTTTAATGAATGGCGACGCGTCAAGCGCTCGGCTTTGGCTGTATTGGAACCTGTCTTCGGATCGTTGCCGGTGCTGCCAAGTTTTCCATCGCGCCTTCCATTATTGCCTATGGATCGCATGCTGGATTGGCCGCCAAACTTGATTACACATTTTGGCATCCACAACACACCCCTTGCAAGGATGGCTTCGGACCATTTGCCTCTCGTAGCGGAGGTCAATCTGGACTGCACGCTTCCGCCTCTGTGACCGAATATCGAACCTGTTGGCACTGTCGCGTGAGGCTTGGGACTAGGCTATAGTCAATGAAAATGGCGCCAACAAATTGAGCAAAGGGGAGTGTGATGGCAGCAAAGACAAGATGGGGCATTCTGGCGACGGGTTGGATTGCCGATTTGTTCGTAAAGGATTTGCTGATGACCGAGCGCAGTGTCACGGCCGTCGGCTCTCGGACGAATGAAGGTGCCCAACGCTTTGCCAAGCAATTTGGAATTTCCAATGCCCACGGAAGCTACGAGGCGTTGGCGAATGACCCCAACGTCGACATTATTTATATCGCCACGCCCCACCCACATCATGTGACCGCGGCCAAACTCGCTTTGAATGCAGGCAAACACATTCTTATGGAAAAGCCCTTCACCATCAATGCGCGCGAAGCAGCCGAGATCGTCACCCTCGCCAAGGCGAAAAACCTTGTGGTGCTGGAAGCGATGTGGACAAGATTTCTGCCGCACATGCAGCGCATCCGCGAGATCATTGCCGCAGGTACAATTGGCGAGATCCGCTCCGTCATTGCCGATCACACGCAAAAGCTTCCCGAGGACCCAAAACATCGGTTGAATGATTTGGCGTTGGGCGGTGGCGCACTTTTGGATTTGGCGATCTACCCGATTTCATTGACCTGGGATATTTTGGGCAAGCCTTCCACGATCCAGGCTGCGGCTACCTTCAAAGCCACTGGCGCTGATGCGCAAGTCGCAACAATCTTCCACTACGCATCAGGCGCCATCGCAACCACCCTGTCTTCGAGTGACAGTGCAGGTTCAAACCGGGCCAGCATCACCGGCACCAAGGGGCGCATTGAGATCGATCACGTCTGGTATTCACCAACCACCTTCCGCGTCTATGACAATTCCAATGTTGTCGTGGAAAGCTTCGATGGAACGGTTGAAGGCCGCGGCATGCAGTTTCAGGCGGCCGAGGCTGAACGCCTGATTGCATCAGGCAAGACCAGCAGCGACATCATGCCTTCGGCTCAATCAGTTGAAATCATGGAGACGCTTGATGAAGTGCGCGCAATCATCGGGTTAAAATATCCAAGTGAGCTTTGATAATTGGATCAAGTCCTCGCGCCCAACGTATCTTGTAGAAACAGCTGAGAGTTGGACACCGCCGTGACAGACATGATGGACGTGGTTGTCGTGGGGGCTGGTGTGGTGGGGCTTGCAGCGGCGCGCGCCTTTGCGAAATCTGGCCGAGAAGTTCTGATCGTCGAAAAGGAAGAAGCCATTGGTCGACACACATCCTCACGCAATTCCGAGGTCGTTCACGCTGGCATCTATTATGAGCCGGGCAGCCTGAAGGCGCGGTTGTGCGGCAGGGGAAAGTCTCTGCTCTATGACTATTGCGAGAAGACAGGTGTTGCGGTCAGGAAATCAGGCAAACTCATTGTAGCGCAGTCTGCCTCGGAAATTCCGAGACTGAAGGCCCTGCAGGAAAATGCAATCGCCTGTGATGTGAATGATCTGGTTTGGCTTGAGGGTTCCGAAGCAATGACTTTGGAACCGCACCTGCGCTGCGTGGCCGCACTTCTTTCAACAACCACCGGAATCATCGATAGCGGCCAGCTGATGCTGACCTTGCTGGGTGATGCTGAATCCGCGGGCGCAACACTTGCGCTCAACAGCCAAGTGGCATCGGGGAAGCTTCTGTCGGATGGCGTCGCGCTCTCCATCAAAAGTATTGACGGTGAGACAACATCCCTGAAGACGAGACTGCTGATCAATTGCGCTGGTCATGGTGCACATGACTTGGCCGCGGCAATTGAAGGATATGACATATCTTTATTGCCGCCGAAGTTCTTTGCCAAAGGAAGCTATTGCAGTATTTCGGGCCGCTCGCCTTTTTCACATCACATCTATCCCATTCCCGTGCCAGGTGGACTTGGAACGCATGTTACGAATGATCTCGGGGGAAGTGCCAAGTTGGGGCCGGATGTCAATTGGATTGCCAAACTCAACTACGATGTCGATCAACAAATCGCCCAAAAATTTAGAGCTGCCTGTGAAGGATTCTGGCCTGGCATCATTGAGCGCGAGGTCACTCCATCGTACTGCGGCGTACGCCCCAAGATTTCGGGCCCGGGTGAAGCCAATGCCGATTTTAAAATCCAGAGACTGACCAAAGATGGCTTTGGACTGATTAATCTCTTTGGAATTGAATCGCCAGGACTGACATCCAGCATGGCCATCGCCGAACATATTTTGAAGGATCAGTAGAGCCATGCCGCAACGAAATTCACAAAAGACCTCCACTCTTTCAAAGTCATCATTGTCGACACCGGTTTCATCGGGCGCGCCATGATGCTGACAGTTGGAAAAGATCAATGGTAAATCTGCTCGTGCCGCTGAGGGTGGCACACGAGAGCTTTTGGCCCCGCACAACTCGGCACTCGGCGTATTACAACAGCCGCAGAGGTACCATACTTCACGCTACAGCAAGACGTGGATACGACGGCATCCATAGCGCCTCCGAATAGCCTGCTGAAAGTGCTGTGGAAGCTGCCATCATCTATTGCCTGCCCTGATGCCTGATTTTTTTAATTAACTGCGCCGGGCGGGTCTAATTTTTCTTGATGGAAACACCCGTGTTATCAATGTTTATTTCCAAGCCATTGGCTTGATGATGCTGTTGGTAATATTGATACCCAAGCACAGAAATAACCGCGCAGGCCGCTCCAACGAGCAAATAGTTTAAGTTGATTTTCACTGCCACCTGCAACTTTCATTTCTATTTTTTATCTGCACCAATTTTTCTCTTCGAAAGGTGACACAGATAACTGACGATATCGGCCGGGAAACTTGCGGGCAATTTACATTCTTAACACAGACGAAATTGCGCCGTTTGTCAGTGAGCAATAGCTAGAGCAAACAGCTCAACTCCAAAGCATCTCCAGGTCCCCGACCAAATCCCCCGCGGCAACACCGACGTCAACGCCGATAGCTCATCCCTAAACACCACCGAACAGGCCACTGGTTATATGAACAGTTCCAATATGTTTAGAATAAGTTGAATGGGCCAAGCTATTTTGTCGGCGTCAATTCTATTTTCGAGTCCTGTTATTTTATCGAGAGCGCCAGCCCACTCAAATCGGCGTTCACCATCAGCCCGCTCTGCCGCCCCGAGAGTTCCAGAACTGCACCCTTCCCATTGGTAAGGACGATCGCGCGGGTACCATTGCCGATAGCCAGCCCCGCGCCGGCGGCTCCATAGACACCCTCAATGTCTGACGCGCGTCGGATGTGGGTCACCCGACCGCGTAACACCGTCTTCGAACCCCCGAAGACGAGGCCGTAGTCTAAACCGCCGACCCCAAGCCGATAGGTGCGGCCCTGGAAGGTAAGCGTGCCGCTACCTCCTGAGCCACCAATAATCCAACCGGCCTTGTAGACCCTTAGCGAAACTGTGCCGCTATCGGCGTAGGCACTCTGAAGACTTAGACTGAACACGGCAGACACCGCAACGAGCGCGCCCAGAAGCCTTGTTGGAATTCGCATATCTCAATTTCCTTTGTTCAAATCGCAGTTCATAATCAACGCCGTCGGCCGAAGAAGCCGCAACCAAAAACGACAATCAAGTGTTGTGAAGTGTTGTTTTATTCATTTTCGGAATCCTCTGCTGAAACAGCTCTTCAGACCCCGGCTCCGGTGACTTATTTGCCGCGCAATGCGTCCTTGATGCCACCGATAGTGTTCTGGATTTTACCCTCGGTCCTGTCAGCCTTGCCCTCGCCTTCCAGCTTGGCGTCGCCAGTCAATTTGCCCACAGCTTCTTTAATCGCGCCTTTAGCTTGCTTGGCAGATCCCTTAATTCTGTCCTTGTCCAACAGTACTTCCCTTCATGTCTGGAAACTCTAAAGGACAAACGCGCGAAGTGACCATTTGTTCCATGACCCGCTCCCCAGATTTGACCTTGCTTGAAAATTGGTCTGTTACCAACATTGAAGAGACCGACGATGAAGAAGAGCAAAATAGCTGGGCTTTAAGATACTCAAAAGCAATCTCAAGGCGATCATTGCCAAAACTTTATTTTTCGGCCAAATCTGTCTCAGGCGAGATAATCATCTTGTACTCAAAAGAGTTTCCCGGTCTTGACGAATCCCCGGAAAAGACGATGAATTTGGCGAAGCTGACAGCTTTCCGGCATAAGCATCATGTGGCTTTCAGGATAGCCATGTCGGTGCTTGTTGGCCTGTTGTTGGAAACCGCCGCCCTTGTTTTGCCATTGCCCGCGCTCAAGGTGACGCGGCATTCAGCCGACGACATGGCGGATTTGGTGATGCGGAAATCTGTGCCGTCACAGGGAGCGTCGCTCACCCCCCGTTTCTCCTTCATCAACATTGATGATGCAACATGGCTGGCCTGGGGAGCGCCGCTCATCACACCGCGCGACAAGATCGCATCGCTACTCGCACGCGTTGCGGAGTCAAAGCCGTCGGTTATTGTCTTGGACGTTGACCTCGCCTTCCATGACAACTCGAATTCTGAAGGTCACTTGAAAGACTTTCTTTTGGCTTACCCCAGCGGCGCAGCACCCCTGATTTTGACGCGGAGTTTAGCGCCGGTTGCCAATGCCATTCCCTACAAAAGTCGGATCACCGGCTACGAGACGGAGGCCGCGCATGATAATGTTTTTTGGGCCGTGCCTTTATACGAACGTGATGATGACGGGACAGTGCGGCGTTGGCAGTTGGCCGAAGTTGTATGCGACGCAGACACACCGAAAACCATCCCCTCCATTCAGCTCCAGGCGGCTTGGTTTTGGCTCGGTAAAACTCCTCAGAAGCTTAATGAGGCGCTCGCAGATTTAAGGCCTGCCAATTGTGATGTGCCTGTGCCTGAAGCACAGGTGAAGATCGATCTTGGCCATGATCACCGCACCATAGAAATCAACAGTGAAGATCCATCATCGCGGATTATTTACTCGATCCCGTGGGTGCCCGATGCGATCACGCAGGGGCCAAAAATGCAGGACAACAATTATAAGGTCATCGTGCGCAGTGCCGATGCCGTTTCCCGCATTCCAGCGGGGGACGGAGTGCCCGGCATTGCCGACACCATCGTAATTATTGGCGGCAGCTTTCGGGACAGTGGTGACTGGTACAAGACACCGTTAGGGCAGATGCCAGGCGCAGTCATTCTCATCAATTCGATCGATGCACTGGCCTCTCATGGAACGCTCAAAGAACCAAGCGTGGCAAAACAATTCAGCCTTGGCCTGATTTTCATTGTTCTGGTGTCGCTATGTGTCGGCGTTTTTCGTTCCCGCGTTGCAGCAGCGCTTAGTCTTGTTGCCGTTGCGGCATTGTCGCTTGTTACGGTTCCCATGTTCAGGTCGGGTGTTATTTTTAATGCTGCCATTCCTGCCCTTGGTATCGTTGTGGCTGATTATATTTTGTCGTGGTGGGATGAAATTGACCTGATCAGGCAAACGGGTTGGCGATGGCTTTTTAGACCTGTCAAGGCTCCCGAAAAAAGCCATGAGGAAAAAAAATGATGCGCTTCGCGATTTTGCTTTTCTGGTTCTGGGCTGCTTCGATTTCCCCCTCATGGTCGGCAGGTGAAATCGGCTACGTGGAAGACTTCACTGGCCTCGCCAGCCGCTACCGGGTGACCCACGATGGTCATGAAATTCCCATGCGGCTTTGCCTGCCCTTATATGTCGGCGACACCATTGAAGCCCTTGATGATAAGGCGCGCGCAACGTTGCGCATGATTGATCATCCAGAACCAGTTGCGTGGTCGCGCGGCGACAGGGATACCAAGCTCACAACTTCAGGAGCCGGAACCAGCTTCCTCTCAGATTTAATGAACTCGACGCTCGCGGCATTGTCACCTTTCGATGAGCAGAAGCGAGATCGCGTGCTCACTACAATCCGCGGCGACGGCGGCGGTGAATTCGGAGTGCCGCTGTTGGAATCGCGCCAGACTATAAGTTTGGGACAAAAGACAATCGCCGTGGGCTGGCTTCCTGCTTCAACACTTGCGGAGATTTCCATTACCGACAACAAAGGCAAAGCACTGGTCAGCAAAAGCAAAGCCTCGGGAGGAATATGGTTGAGCCCATCGCTCAACTTGAAGCCGGGACAATATCGCGTAACGCTGGTCGCGGGTGGCAGCAAGGTTGCTGGGGATATTGATGTCGTGGATGCTCTCCAAATTCCCCATTTGCCCGCGGAGCTGACGCAAGAGAATATACCCCAATCGCTGCGCCACACAGCTCAGGCGGTGTGGCTCGCAGCACAGAGCAATGGTCAGTACAGGCTTGAGGCCCTGCAACTCGTTGCCAATGATCGCAGCACGCGGTCCGCTGCGGTTCTTACTGAAGCCCTGATTGCGGGAAAGACGATTGAGTTGCCGAAATGACTACTTTGACCAATGTGCTTTAAACATGGCCCTTGCCGCCCTCTCCGATCACAGAAAAAGGTGCCCAGATAAGAGGATGGGCATCAAACTCACCCCCGTGATCCAGGATGTTGATCATTGACCGCCGCATGGCCTCAGCGCGCCCGATGCTTTGATCTTTTGATAATTCGGCGAGGGCAGCGGTCGTCAATCTTACTGCAGCATCCGAGCTCACCGACCAATGCGAAGCCAGAAGTGCTCGGGCACCTGCGTAAAGAAAGGCGCTCGCCAGTCCTGAGAGGGCCTCACCACCTGCCTTTTGGCCCGCCGCAGTATTGCAAGCCGACAAGATCACCCAATCCGCGTTGAGCTTGAGATTGACGATATCGCTTTCCTTGAGCAGGCCGTCATCATCGGCTGCCGCAGTGGCCGGTGGCGTCAACACCAGTGCAGGCTCTCCCAATGTGCCATCAGCCAATCCGAGATCGCCAGCCACCAGGCCATGCGTAGCAAAATGGATAATGCGGAATTGATCGAGCTGAAGTTGTCTCACAGTAGAAATTGTAGCGTGTTCACCGATGTAGACGGAGGATGGCGCCGCCCCAATGCTGCTGGCAACGCAGCGGAGTTCAGTTGCCGTGTCAGGCAGCGGACAAAGAGATCTCACGGCTTCGACGTCGACAATACCGTTCTTGTATAAGCTGCCTGCGCTGACGACAGATCGCTTCACCAATGAAGGCGAGAGAGACGCAACCGCCGCAGGCTTCGGACAATCGGGTTCTGCTTCAACTTCGGGACAATCCAGATTGCCCTTAAGCACAGGATCACCAATCCCGACATAGGGCTCGGATGCATGCTCACGACTGCCTTGCCCTCGCAAGACCCGAAGTGCTGTCACCGAGGGGAGGATGAAAATAGGGTTTTCACGGCCAAGCCACGCAACATCGCGAAAAGCATTTTGGCTTTCCGGAAATTCTTGAGCAGGAGGTTTGGTGGCTAGAATCTGAAACGGGATTGAAGCCAAGGGATCGGGCGCGACGATGATCAGTGTTTTTCCGGCAATGGCAGGTTCAAGTCCACCGAATAATGTATGAAATAGCTCGTAGGATGCTTTGGCACTGAAGCGCGGCAACCCGCTGGTGCTGCTTCCACCCGTGCGCTTGAGGCAATCCGTGCTCGAAGCGGTGGCCACGTCCAACCCACATCGCAATGTCCAGACCAAAGAACTGAGAGTGTCCAGACTCGTATCTGTTCCCGCCGACTTGGCCTGTTGTTTGGTCACCACCCACACAAAGGTCCCGTTGCCATTGCTGCCGCCAAAGGCGCTGATCAACACCACTGCTTCGTCCGGGTCGAGCAGCGCCTGCACATCCGCGATGGAGAGTGGCTGAGGGTTCGTGAGGCTCGCGTAGGCGGGAAAGCGCTTGGCAATCTCGGCATCCGTATCATTGATCTTGGAATTCAGGGCATCGAGCTGTCCTCGGGCCTGTTGTTCAAATTCCGGGTTGCGTTGACTTGATGGCGAGGCCAGTGCCTTGGACAGAGTCGCATCAATGTTTTGCCACTGAGCCGCCATATCCTGCCCTTGCCGCAGCATGTCACCGAGTGTTCCACCGCCCGATGCAAGCCTGGCACCCGCACGAGCAAGCGATTCCGCCGCGGCATTGGCATGGACGCCCTGCGCTGCTTGAAAGCCTTCGTCGATGAAAGCTTGGGCATTCTCTGGTGCCTGAGCTTCCATCTGCATGTCGGCACGCAACAAGCCAAAAATGCTGCGACCGACCTCGCGTTCCTCAACGCCCGCAGCCTGGCCACGAATGCCGCGTGCTTGGCGCGCATGAAAGAGCTGATAGGCACTCACCGATTTTCGAAAATGCGATAACGCCGCTGCCGGCGCTCCTTTGGCGATTTCCAGCCAGCCAAGATTGTTCTCCACCAAAGCCGTTTGCGGATGATCAGCACCTAAAACACGTTGTCGGAATTCCAAAACGGTAGCAAAAAAATTTTCAGCCGATGCAAGATCTCCGGTTTCGCGATAGAGAACACCCGCATTCATGAGATTGACCATAGGGGCTGGATTGTCAGGACCGAACATGGCGACATTGGCGTCATAGGCATCATGATAGGCAGCGAGAGCTTCTTCATTGTGGCCCATCTGTTGAAGGACCTGCGCCAAATTATTGGCCGCACCTGCGGCGAGATCGAGTGATCGCGCCCCACCCTTCTTCGCGATATCAAGTACACGTCGAAGGTCTGCCTGTGCCTCCTCAGGCTTGCCCATCCGGTATTTGGCGGCTCCGAGTGAATTAAGCATTTCTGCTGCTTCCAGACTGTTCGCACCATATTTCCGCTCAGCAATCTTGGAGGCCTGCTCAAACGCACCCGCTGCTTCTTCAAGGCGGCCCTGCCGCAAATAGAGTGCGCCCAATCCGCCAAGAGGCGAAATCGTGGAGACATTGCCGACGCCAAAAGCTGCTTCGGTGATGGCGAGGGACTGTCGCAGCATGCGCTCGGCCTCTTCAAATTTACCTTCATCCACTAAAATGCTGCCCAACATGCTCTCGGCAACAGCGACAGAAATATCACGCTTGGTGCGCAACGTGGCCGCTTCTGACAACGCCTGGCGAGCCAGTTGCTCAGCATCAGCAAGTTTTCCTTCCGCCTGTAAACTCATGGCCTGGCGAAGCTGCGTGCCCACGCTCTGCGACGAAGAGATTTGAACGAGCAGGAAATTTGACTTCGTTGATTGAACCGTCTTGAGAATAACCGCGTTTGAGCGAGCTGAAATTGTTGAAAAGATCAGGACCAGACAGGCGACCCACGTGAGGAGAAAACCAGTTTCTCTCAAACTGCGGTGTGTTCTTCCCACTTTCCTGTTCGACATCTCCAGACCTATCCGCCAGACTGGCCTGCCCGACATTTTGTACCAGCCGCATTGAGAGACTATTGCAGGATTGACGCCTCGTCGAGAGGT
>JBDSTO010000208.1:0-6827 GCA_039928255.1 Aestuariivirga sp.
TGCTTTTATTGTGTCTCGCTCGGGTTCAGCGAGGAGCGGCTGGTTGAAGCGGCATATAAGCAAATGAAGGAATTGCCGATGTATTCGTCGGCCATCCATCGCACAGTGCCTGCTGTCATGGAACTTACGGAGCGGCTCGCGGCACTTTCACCAATCAAGAAACCGCGCATCTATTTTTCAACCACGGGTTCAGAAGCCGTGGATTATCTTGTAAAGTTCATGTGGTATGGCAATAGCTTTGCTGGTGAGCCCAACCGCAGAAAAATAATTTCGCGCAAATCGAGCTATCATGGCTCGACGATTGCAACCTCTGCCTTGGGCGGATCGCAAGACCTTCAAGAAAGCTTTGGCATTCCCATGGGCTTCTCATTGCAGGTGAGCCATCCAAGCTGGCCCAACGCCGGGTTGCCGGGCGAAACCGAGGAAGGATTTACGGACAGGCTTGCTGAAGAGCTGGAACAGACCATTTTGGCCGCTGGTCCTGAAACCATTGGCGCGATGATTGCTGAACCCATGTCGGTGTCTGCCGGCATGTTCCCACCGCCTGCCAGCTATTTCCCCAAAATCACCAAGGTTCTCAAGAAATACGGGATCCAGCTTTTCATTGATGAGGTTGTCACGGGCTTTGGCCGTTCTGGGCGCATGTGGGCGACGGAAGCCATGGGCCTTGAACCCAATTGCATGACGACAGCCAAGGGAATCTCCGGGGCTTACATGCCGATTGCTGGCATCATCATGGATGAGGAATTCAGTCGGCGTTTGGACATGGGCAATGAAGCCAAGGGGTGGTTTGCCCATGGTGCAACCCATCATGCCCATGTGGTCTCTGCCGCCGTGGCCGTCGAAGTTCTCAATATTTTTGAGGAACGCAACATTCTGGGCCATGTGCGCAGCGTCATGCCGCATTGGAACAAGATGCTCGACAGCTTGCTCGATCATCCCCTGGTGGTTGGCAACCGCAAATGGGGGCTTGCTGGCGCTATTGAGGTTGCTTACCCCGGCGAAGGCCGTGCAGGGCCAGCCGCCAGCCTGAAAGTTGGAGGCGTGGTCAAAGAGGTTTACGAGGCGGGGCTTTCAGAAGGCGTTATCGTTCGCCCCTTGGCCGGGTGTTTTGTCATGGCACCACCATTGATCATCACCGAAGCCGAGATCACAGAATTGGGCCGACGTGTTCGCGCCGCGCTTGATCTTGTGTTGGCCAACCAGCCAACGAAATAGGATTTCGGCTTTCAGCCCAATCTCAAATCGGCAAAGGCGGACATTTCAACCAGCGCACCGCGATGGCAGATCACGCGACCAGCAACTTGATGGCCAAGGCTTGCTGCGGCTTTGGCGTCTAACTTGTGCATACGACCGACCAGATAGCCAGCGTTGAAGCTATCGCCTGCACCTGTGGTATCCACCAGATCAGAAACCGGAGGAGCTTTAAGTTCAAACAAAGTTCCATCAAGCAATCCACAACAGGCATTGGCACCATCTTTCACCAACACTTCGTCGACGCCATAGCTTGCAATTCGATTTGCGCAGTCTGTGATTGTCTCATCTCCAAAGAGGAACTGCTCGTCAGAAAATGTAGGAAGCGCAATCGTTGCCACTTTGCAGGCACGGATTGTTGCCTCCTTCATCTCACCGGGCGACGACCAGAGTCTGGGTCTTGTGTTGGAATCAAATGCAATGATTGTCCCTCGAGCTTTCAATTGCTGAAGATGTTCGAGCAGCACCTGGCGATGCTGTGGCGACAAAATGGCAAGGGTAATCCCCGAGAAATAAACAAGGTCGGCACCTGAAACCGAGCGCTCCAAATGCACCTTGTCTTCTGCCAGAAGTTTTGCTGCTGAACTGTCGCGCCAATAAGTGAAGCTGCGCTCGGCCCCCGTGAGGGTAATAAGATAAAGGCCAAGATTGCGTTCTTTCACCGACCTTACGAAATTTGTGCCGATGGCTTTGCTGTTCAGGAAATCCAACAACCGCATAGACATGGGATCGCCTCCCACTGCCGTCACATATTCCACTTCAAGATTTTCGGGGCTGGCAAGAGCGCGGACATACCAACTGGTGTTCAATGTATCGCCACCAAATGCCAAGCCATAGTGGCCATCTTTGGCCAATTGCAGTTCGGCCATGCATTCTCCGATGCTTCTGAATTTCAGCAGACTCACTTTTGGGCTTCCTCTCTGAGGGCTGGTACTGTTCTGATGGACGCCAGTAAAGTTTTTCTGGCTGAATTGAGATGGCTTCTGCAGGCCTGTTCGATACGCTTTGGTTCCCTGCTCATCAGCGCTGCAATGTAATCCAGATGTTCAATAACAGCTGCCTTGTTGCGTTGTTTTTCATCAATCTTGTTCCACTGATAGTGATAGTGAAAGATCAACGAAATAATATCGTAGAAATCCATGAAGAAGCGATTGTTGGGCGATCCGATGATGAGGCGGTGAAACCGTTCGTCAAGATCGGGGAAATCATGATAGCGGAGGGAAATTGTCCGCAAGAGAGCCTTGTGTTCATGTTCCAGCTTTTTGAGCGACGCCCAAACAACTGAGTTTTCGTCAAGGTTTTCAAACGCCAAAGCCGAGCGCATTTCAAAAAGCTCGCGGACTTCAAACAGCTCCAAAGCAAATTCCTCGGTGAAGCCGCGAATGATCCAGCTCGAATTGGGCCTTCTTTCGATAAGCCCAAAGCGGCCAAACCTGTTCAAATATTCGCGGATCGCTCCGGTTGAAACATTAAACTGACGGGCGAGTTCCAGGCCGTTGACGACGTCACCTGCCCTGCGGTCACCCCGCATCATCCATTCCATGAATTTCTTTTCAACCTGGACCGAGGTTGCCACCGTCTCATTCTCGGGGAAAAAATCGGAGGGCTTGGGCAGTCGCTTGACCGTCCAATTGCTTGCCTCGCCCTTGATGAGATGATTGCCCCTCAGTTCGAGCAGGATCTTTCGAACTGTCGTTCTGCTGGTGCCCAACTTAGCTGCCAAGAGATTTTCCGAAGGCATCTCCACCTTGATTCCCAACGCGCCCAAGTATTGCAAGGCGGAATTATAAGTCTTCTTGAAAACCGTATCGCCGCGCATCTTGCCCTCGCCAAAGAAAGCTTCTGTATTTTAATCGATATCTTTGTTGATAAAAAACAGATTGACACATCTATGTTCTACTTGTCTCTTATGCACAAGAGACAACGATCTCTTTTGAGAAAAGACAATGATTGTTTTAATTGGGAACCTTAAGTCCAACTTTCAGTCTGTTGCGTGCTTGCAGTTCTCGCTTGGGAACTTCAACGCATGAGCACTGTAATGAAGGCTATGGTCTGCAGCAAACCACATAGTCTTGGAATTGAAAGTCATCCCCGTCCCGTTCGGCGACCCGGGGAAGTTCTGGCCAAAGTCTCGCGGGTGGGCATCTGCGGCACGGACTATCATATCTATGAAGGTCTTCATCCATTTCTCGAATATCCACGCGTGATGGGACATGAGCTTGCCGCGACGATTGAGGAAGCTGATTCAACTTCGAAATTCAAGCCGGGGCAATTGGTTGTTATCAACCCCTATCTTGCGTGCGGCACCTGCCATGCCTGTGCACAGGGGAAACCCAACTGCTGTATGAAAATTCAGGTGCTGGGCGTGCACCGTGACGGGGGTATGTGCGAGTATCTTGCATTGCCCGAATCCAACCTTATCCCTGCGGACGGGCTTTCAGCGGATGCGGCTGCTTCCGTGGAGTTTTTGGCCATCGGTGCCCATGCCGTGCGCCGTTCCGGATTGAAATCAGCCGCAAACGTTCTGGTTGTTGGTGCTGGGCCAATTGGGTTGGGGGCAGCTCTTTTTGCGGTCATCGCAGGCGGCAAAGTTACGATCATGGACCGCGATGAGAAGCGGCTGTCTCTGGCCAGCAATGTTACTGCCATTACTTCAACGCTTGCTTCTGATGATGCCGCGGCCGCGAATGTTTCCAAGTTAACGGGTGGGAACGGTTTTGACTTTGTGTTTGATGCCACAGGCAACCGTGGCTCGATGGAAAAGAGCTTTCAGTATGTTGCCCATGGCGGCAATTATGTATTGGTTGGCCTTGTCAAGGAAGCCATCACTTTTTCTGATCCCGACTTTCACAAGCGTGAAATGACATTGTTTGCAAGCCGGAACGCCACCGCCCAGGATTTTGAACATGTTATGGCGTCAATCAAATCGGGGAAAATTCCAGTTTCCAAACTGGTCACGCATCGGACAAGCCTCGCAAAAGCGCCTGACATGTTGCCAGTTTGGGCCAAGGACAAAGATGGTCTTATCAAAGCCATGATCGAAATCGGCTGAGATGGCGAACCGTATCCTCCAGTTCGGCACCAGCCGCTTTTTACAGGCGCACGCAGATTTTTTTGTGCATCAGGCGCGCATTGCTGGACAAGATGTTGGGCCGATCACAGTGGTGAAAACCACGGTGGGCGGTGCGCGCGAGGGACGTGTTGCTGCACTCTCAAACCCAGCAGGTTTTCCGGTTCGGTTGCGCGGCTATCGCTCTGGCCAGCTGATTGACGAGACAACGCAGGTCACCAGTGTTAACCGCGCTCTTGATGCAAACACCCAATGGCCAGAGATCAAGAAGATATTTGCTGGCGAAACGGAAATCGTCATCTCCAATGTCGGCGAAGCTGGTTATGAACTGAGCGGCGATGATGAAAAGATTTCGGCCTTTGACCAAACTGCGCCCAAAAGTTTTCCGCTGAAGCTGGCAGCGCTTCTCGTATACCGCTTCAAAACATCCGGAAAGCCGCTTCTGGTGTTACCCTGTGAACTTGCCAGTCAAAACGGTCAGAAGCTCCGCCAGCTGGTGTTGAATCTTACTAAAGATGTGCCTGAGGGTGAAGGTTTTAAAACCTGGCTGACAAAATCTGTAACGTTCTGCGATACGCTGGTCGACCGGATTGTTTCCGAAGCAATTGAACCCATTGGTGCCATCGGAGAGCCCTATGGCCTCTGGGCAATTGAACGCTCGCCCGGTTTGATTGAGCCTTTGCAACACCCATGTATCGTCTACACCGATGATCTTGAGCCTTATCTGCGCCTCAAGCTGCACATCCTCAATCTCGGCCACACTTTTCTGGCAGAGATTTGGCAGACGGAAAACCGGCCCAAGGATGAAACGGTACGCGAGTTGCTCAAAGACCAAAGCGTGAAGTCTCGTCTCATGGCGCTTTACAATGATGAGATTCTTCCTGGTTTTGCGGCGCACAATATGGTGGCTGCCGCAACGGATTATGTGAAAACCACGGTCGAGCGTTTTGAAAACCCCTTTCTCAATCACCGGCTCAGCGATATTGCGCAAAACCATGCCCAAAAAATCGAGAGGCGGATGGTCGATTTCATAACTTGGACAAGGGGCAAAAACCCTGCCTTGAATTTCATCTTGCTCCGGAGGGTTGTTGAAAAAAACGGCACGCAGGCCGCGTGACTTCATTCGCTTCAATTTTTGCAAAAAGCGGCATTGATATCGCTGATAGCAATTGTCTGGCGATAAATTTTGTGTAACCATCGACTTCAAGAACGCTGGCTCGAAGAGGCTGGGAACGACGTGAACGAAAGACTGTGCAGGGTGGAATCAAGTTCCAGGCTCATGCCGGTCCATCGGGATCAACAGGCAAGGCAGACCCTGTGAGTGCTGCTTTATTTGGGAGGATACAATTATGACTTTGCGTAAAGCTATTGCCGCATTGGCATTGACGGGAGTCGCCGCCTGCGGCGTTTCCGTTGCTGCCTTTGCTGGTGAATTTGACGGGGTGACCGTCAACATTCTGACACGTCCAGGTTATGTGATCGCCGGTCCTTTGAAGGACCGTGGCCTCGACTTCGAAAAGATGACGGGCGCCAAGATCGTCGTGACCGAAGTGCCATTCGCGGAAATTTTCCCGAAGGTGCAGAATGACTGGACAACTGGCACCAACTCGATCGACGCTGCCGTGTTCGCAGCCGGCTGGGGCGTGGAACTCGACGCTGCTGGTCTGCTTGAAGATCTTGATCCTTATATTGCCAAGGACAAGGCGATCGATGTGGCCGACCTCGCACCTTATTTCCGCGATTTCGGCATGAAGATCGGTGGCAAGTTCAAGCTGATGCAGATCGATGGCGACTTCCAGATGGTCTATTATCGCAAGGACGTTCTTGAAAAGAACAAGCTGCAGCCACCAAAGACCTGGGAAGACTATATTGCTGTGGCCAAGGCCATCAATGGCCAGGACATGAACGGCGACGGCAAGCCAGATTACGGCTCCTGCATCTTCAAGAAGCGTAATGCTCAAGGCTATTTTGCCATTCAGACCATTGCTGCTCCAATCGTGCAAACTCAGGGCACTGCCCAGGGCTTCCATTTCGACAATGCCACAATGAAGCCCATCATCAACAATGATGGTTGGAAGAAGGCGTTCGAAATCTACAAGGAAACCGGCAAATATGGTCCTCCGGAAGAGTTGAACATGGACATCGGTGATACCCGTGGCCTGTTCGAAGCTGGCCGTTGCGGCCTGCTCATCGAGTGGGGCGATCCAGGCACATTGCAGCTTGAACCAGAAGCAAAGGCCGTCAAGGGCCTGATCTACGCCGTCGGCGCTGTTGGTTCCAAGGAAGTGCTCGATCGCAAGACCGGCAAGCTGGTTCCTGTTTCCAAGGACTCGGCCCCCTATGCGATTGACGGTGTCAACTATGCTCCGTTCTCGGCCTTCGGCGGCTGGGCTGGTGCAATCAACGCCAAGGCTGATCAGAAGAAGAAGGACGCTGCCTATGCGTTCCTCTCCTACATGAACCAGGCTGCTCAGTCGAACGTCGACGTGACGATCGGCAAGAC
>JBDSTO010000209.1:0-13542 GCA_039928255.1 Aestuariivirga sp.
CCTTCTCGGGGTTGGCTGCGACAATCTCATCAACCGCCTTCTCAATGGCCCCAAGGTCAGTGACCTGCACCAGCCCCCGCTTCTCAACGATCTCGCCGGGCTCGCCGCCCTCGGTCCACATGATCTCAAACACATCCTTGGCAATTTTGCCGCTGATGGTGGCTTTAGAAATGAGATCGACCAATCCGCCAAGTTGTGTGGCGGAAACTGGAGACGTTTCAATGGCTTTGCCTTCTTTGTTCAAGCGACCAAACAATTCATTGATCACCCAATTGGCCGCAAGCTTGCCATCACGCCCGCGCGCCACGTCCTCAAAGAAATCGCCCGAAGTTTGTTCGGCAATCAGCACCGTAGCGTCATAGGCTGACAAACCATAGGCGGAAACAAAGCGCGCCTTCTTGTCGTCGGGCAGTTCCGGCAATGCCGCTTTGACCGAGGCAATCATCGCCGGGTCAAGCTTCAAAGGCAGAAGATCAGGATCGGGGAAATAGCGATAGTCATGCGCTTCTTCCTTGGATCGCATCGACCGCGTCTCGCCCTTCTTGGCATCATATAAACGCGTTTCCTGATCTATGGATCCGCCGTCTTCGAGAATGCCGATCTGGCGGCGCGCCTCAAACTCAATCGCCTGGCCCATGAAGCGAATAGAATTCACATTCTTGATTTCGCAGCGCGTACCAAATTTGGTCCCGGGCTTACGCACTGAAACGTTGACGTCTGCACGCATCGAGCCCTGCTCCATGTTGCCATCGCAGGTGCCAAGATAACGCATGATCTGGCGAAGCTTGGTCACATAGGCCTTCGCCTCGTCGGAGGAACGCATGTCAGGCTTGGAAACAATTTCCATCAGCGCACAGCCGGACCGGTTGAGATCAACAAACGTCATGTTCGGGTGCTGGTCATGCAAGCTCTTGCCTGCATCCTGCTCAAGATGAAGCCGCTCAATCCCGATGGAGATGGACTTGCCGTCATCAAGGTCAATGGCAACCTGGCCCTCGCCCACGATAGGTTGCTTGAACTGTGATATTTGATAGCCCTGCGGCAGGTCTGGATAAAAATAGTTCTTGCGATCAAACACCGACACTTCATTGATCTGGGCTTTTAAACCAAGCCCGGTGCGCACGGCCTGTTCGATGCAAAACTCGTTGATCACCGGCAACATGCCGGGCATGGCCGCATCCACAAAGCTCACGTGGTCATTGGGCTCGCCGCCAAATTCGGCTGAAGATCCCGAAAACAATTTCGCTTTCGAGAGAACCTGCGCATGGACTTCAAGCCCGATGATGATCTCCCAGTCGCCCGTGGCGCCCTTGATCCAGTCCTTCTTGTCGGCAACGCGTTTTTCAGAGTTCAGCATGATCAATCCACAATTTGTGCCCCGGTCCTAAAGGCTCAAAGCCCGGCTTTCAAGTGCCAGTTCTCAAGAGCTCAAATCCTGCAACTCCCGCAAAAGCTTGCGCTCCATGGCCGAGCCGAAAGCCAGTACATTCTCCGCTGGTTCGATGAAGGCCCCAGGCCCTCCGATCACCTGGTCGCGATAATAGGCCTGGATGATTTCTGATCCGCTGATGATCGGAAGCCCGTTGATGGTGATGCCATTCGCCAAAGCCGCCGCCCGGGCCAACGCCACATCACCATGCTCATTGTCCACACCATCGCCCGACACATCAATCAGCTTTCGTCGTGCGGGGATCGGAAAGGATCTAAGCAGACCAGCGCAAAAAACCAGCGCTGCGGCCATGCCCGTGCCGCCAGGGGTCCACTGTCTGGGCGTTGTCTCGATACTATGGGCAGCACCTTCAATACTTGAATCATTAGACAGGATTTGCCACTTCAGCGTTACCGCCTGCTTTTTGGCCGTGGACCATTGCACCAAACTGATCGCAATTTTCTGCTGAACACCGGATTGAACATATTGCAGGGTGAGCGGCTTTCGAAGCGCTGCCGCAATACCGTCCATTTGCAGCTTGTAGTCACCTGCATCCACACTGGAGGAAACATCAACCGCAAAGACCAGCGCCAGGTCAACGCCCAATTCCCTCAACCCAGCCCCCGGTTTGCTGTCGGCCATGCGAGTTTCCCTTTCACGCGACTTGCGGCATAATGCGGATACAACCCACGAAAGTCCAATATGTCAAAATCCAAGGCCGATCGCTCCAAACTAAAACCCGCAACGCGCATGGCCATGGCCGCCAAGGAATATACCGAACATGGCATGGTGAACCCCGCCATCTATCATGCCTCGACCATCACCTTCCCCGACCTGCATTCCATTCATGAGCCCCAACAGCCTTATATCTACGGCCGCCGGGGAACGCCCACCTCGCGCGCCATTGAATCTGCAATCTGCGAACTTGAAGGCGGATTTAACTGCAAGGTCGCCCCATCAGGTCAGGCCGCCATTTCGCTGGCACTCATGGCTTTCCTGAAGCCGGGTGACCATTTGCTGATGATTGATGCGGTCTATGGACCCGTCCGGCTCTTGTGCAACACCGTGCTCAAGGATTTTGGGATTGAGACCGAATACTATCCGCCAGAGATTGGTGCCAATATCGCCAAGCGCATGCGGCCCAATACCAAGGTGGTCTATATGGAGAGCCCCTGCTCCGGCACATTCGAGGTGATGGACGTACCCGCCATCGCCAAAATAGCCCATGACCATGGCGCCCTGGCCATCATCGACAACACCTGGTCTGGTGGATATTTCTTCAAAGCCTTTGAACATGGCTGCGATGTCTCGGTGCAAGCGGCCACAAAATATATTGCGGGTCATTCCGACTGCATGTTCGGCTCTGTCGTCTGCAATGAAAAAACCTGGACGCAATTCAAGGAGAGTTATGAGGCCATGGGCATGTTTGCCGGGCCTGACGACATGTATATGGCGTTGCGCGGCCTACGCACGCTTGATGTCCGCATGCAGCGCCACATGGACTCCGCCATCAAGGTGGCAAGTTGGCTTCGTGGGCGCGAGGAAGTGGAGGCCGTGCTCTATCCGGCTTTGAGCAATGCGCCCGGCCACGAAATCTGGAAGCGGGACTTCACTGGTGCTTCAGGTCTCTTTTCGATCATTCTTAAACCAGAATATGAAAAATCATTGGGCAACATGCTGGATCACATGGAAATCTTCAGCATGGGGTATAGCTATGGCGGCTTCGAAAGCCTGATCATTCCCCTGAACAATGTCCTGACCTTGAGGGCTGCACGCGTGGCGAAACCATTGGCGGTCAATGGTCCGGGCCTTCGTCTCAACATCGGGCTGGAGCATCCCGATGATCTGATCGCCGATCTCGACAAGGGCTTTGCCCGGCTCAAACAAACCACTTGAACTGGCCGATACTATTCCTATCTAGGTCGCATGAAGGAGATCACTATGGGTATATTCAAGAAACTGGTTTTGGCTGGAATGCTCGTTGTAAGCGTTGCAGGCTCAAGCTTAGCCCAACAGGCCGATGACCCTGAATTGATCTTCAAGAAGAACACGGTCTTTCATCTGCTCTCGCCCGACGCCAAGCTTGGCACTTATGTGATTGACGATCCGGCAGTTGAAGGCGTGGCCTGCTATTTCACAGTGCCCGAGCAAGGTGGCTGGGCCGGCTGGGCGGGCTTTGCCGAGCAGCGCTCTGAAACCTCAATCGCCTGCCGTCAGGTTGGGCCGGTGTCGATCAAGGGCAAATTTGGCCAGGGCGATGACATCTACGCGCAGCGCCGGTCATTGTTTTTCAAAACCATGCATATCGTGCGCGGCTGCGACCCCAAGCGCAATGTGCTGGTTTATTTGAGCTACACCGACAAGCTGATCGATGGCTCGCCGCAAAATTCTACATCAACCGTGCCGCTGATGCCGTGGGGCACAAGCCCCGCGCCCAAATGCGGCGACTTCCTGAACCCTTAAGCCTTCTTCACAAACTCGGTGCGCAGCACTAGGCCTTTGATCTTCTCATGGCGACAGTCGATCTCGTCCTCATCGCCTGTCAGACGAATGCCCTTGATCAAGGTGCCGCGCTTCAGCGTGGTGTTGGCACCTTTGACCTTCAGGTCCTTGATCAGGGTGACATTGTCACCATCCTTAAGTTCGGTGCCATTGCTGTCTTTGACCGTCATGCGAATTGCCTCTGAGTGATTATCCGGGCCTTTTGCGTGTTCGGCAGCACGCATGCAAGTCCTGATTGGGCGGAACCCCGAAAGGATTCCGCCAAGACTGGGCGTGTTACTTCACTTCCAGAATGGTCCACATGCCCATCGCGTAATGGGCGGGCACATTGCAATAGAGGATGTATTTGCCGGGCTTCATGTCGAGCGTCAGAGACCCGGTTTTGCCAGGATCAAGTTCGGACACTTCGCCCAGATCAGCGGCCTTGTCTTCATCAACACGATTTTCCGCATCGAGATAAGGCAACGCCGTGTTTTCATCCTTGATCGGTGCCACGATCATTTCATGGATCATCGTCTTCGACAAATTCGTAACGTTGAACGTCACTTTGCCGCGCACCGCAAATTTGTTGCTGGTCGTGATGCTCATCGGCGCCATTTTCATGTCGCCGTTCATCCCCATGCCAAGCCCCATCATCTTGCTCATGTCCATGCCGTCGCCCTTGTCCAGAAGCTTGACGTTGATGGTGGATCCTGCCCAAGCGAGACTTGGGGCAGCTGCGATAAGTGCGATCGCGCAAAACATTCTAATTGGTTTCATCATATTCTCCTGTGAGGTTGCTTTAACGACTGCCCTCTTCAGTTTTCATCTTGCGCGCTTGAGTGTGCTTTGCGTTGATCTGCATCAAGTCTTCAGACCGACCCGACAAGGACCGGACCCACCCGGTTCGGGGCCTTCAAGAGCGAATTCTCACAAGAAAGAATTTAGATTTTTAGTCCCCTTTCGGGAGTGACATTACGAATGTTGGATCAGTCTTCTGCTTCGGCAAACAACCGGTCAAACTCGCCAGAATATCTGGCCGCCAATTGATCATTGTTCCAGATCACCATGGCATTCTCGGCGTTGCGCTCGGCAGCGGCAAACGTGTAGTTGAAGGACCCTGTTTCCACATGAGCTCCATCCACCACAATGAATTTGTCATGCATGATGGGATAACGCGTGTTGGCGCGCACCACCACGCCACAAGTGAGCATGTAATCGCGTTTTGAATTGCCGTTGAAACCATGTGGATTTGACTTGGCATCAAGCACCGCCGCCACCGCGACACCGCGCGCCGACGCCCGGCACATGGCATCGGCGATGGGCTTGGACGTCATGCCATAGGCGGCCATGAAAACGCTGTGCTCGGCTGAATCGATCACCTTGATCACAAGTCGTTCAGCAGATCGCTGCGGCACGGGCGCAAATGCAATTTCGATGGCCCCCTCGGCCGGAACCTTGCTCACCCGCCTTGTGCCATATTGTGCTGCAGCACCAATGGATGCAGTTGTCATTTGATCGGCAGCGACGGGTTGCAATTTCTTGTGAGCATCCGCCCAAACCGGATCGCTGAAAATCACCAAGGCCAGCGCGAGAACAATGGGAAGTTTTTTCATCATGAAGTTCCAGACTCAAAGCGCCAAGCTTTGGAGTTTGAAAAACAATGATTGAGCAAAGCTTAACACCGCCACTGCTGCGCTAAACCCCATGCACTCCGATTGTTAAAGATGGCGACCCCGGCACGATTCGAACGTGCGACCGACGGATTAGAAATCCGTTGCTCTAGTCCAGCTGAGCTACGGGGTCAGATTTTCATGTCTTGCAGAAGCTGCAACATACGAAATCAATGCTGCGAGAGCAAATACCCCAACATGTTGCAATCTCAAAGGCCCACACGCCACAAACTCCACTTTTGTCGTTTCCAAAACACTGTTATCGTTTGCAAAACAGGACTGTTCAAAAAGGTGGAATGAAACCTATGTTGGATTTGCTGGAACGCGGTCACACGGGCCTCAAAAAGACAGTCGAGGCCGGAACGGTGTTGCTGCCCGAGGGGGCCAACACGGGCAGGCTTTATGTGCTTGTTGAGGGGGCGGTTGAAATTTCACGCAACGGCATCAACTTCGCGACAAGTGCCGACCCCGGCGCAATCTTTGGCGAAATGTCGGTGCTGCTGGACTTGCCCCACACCGCCACCGTGAAAACCACAGCGCAGTCCACTGTCTATGAAATAAAGGACGCCACAACCTTCATGGGGTCCGACCCCGCAATCGCCCTCCTTGTTGCCAAGACGCTGGCTCAGAGGCTCTATTCTGCCACAACTTATCTAGTTGATTTGAAGAAGCAATATTCCGGACAATCCAACCATCTCGGCATGGTCAGCGACGTGCTGGCAACACTCGTCTTCCAGAAGCAATCTAACTTTGAGCCGGGCTCTGACCGCGAACCCGATCCCCAGATGTAAACCAAGCCGGAGGCTGCGTGATATTGGGAATAGGCCGCACCAATTCCGTCGCAAAATTTACAAGCTGAACGCCCGCTGCCGAAAGCCAGAGCGCCTCACCAGCATCCGTATCAACGATGATATGGGCAGGCGGCACCCCCACATATTGCCCGACATTGAACATCCAGGTCTTGCCCACCTTGTCGGCCCACGAGCCATTCTTCACAAACGGCGCCTGATGCACATGCCCTGAGAAAACCAGATCCGGCTGGTGCATCTCAACCCAGCCCCGCAACACCTGATCGCCCCAATGCTTCGAGCCCGTCCAGCTTGTAGGAGATTCAGTTGCCGGAGCGTGGTTGATCCACACCCAGCGCTCGGGTCTTGTAATGGCGGCAGCTGCGAGTTGGTTGGTCACTTGCTGCTGTTTGATCGGGCCATCCCACCACGGGCAAATCGTGAAAAGCGTGTCTCCAATGAGAAGCGAGCCACCGTCGGTTGCCACCTGCTCGATGCCCATATTGGCAAGCCAGCTTGCAGTTTTTTCACCATTCTCGTCGCGTTGGTCAAGGTCGTGGTTGCCCGAACAGACGATGAGTTGTGTTTTGTTGCGGATCAATTCCATATATTTGCGCGCAACGACAACCTGCGCCCGCATGTCGACAGCCGAACTCAGATCAAGATGATCACCTGCCATGATGACAACATCAAACTGGTCGGCGGAGTTGACGACCCAATCAAACTGGGGAAGTGAATAGTGAAGGTCGGCGACGATGAGACATTTCATGGCGCGCCCGATCTCAACTTAATGCGTCCAATTTTCCGTGCGGCCGAATTTGAAATTGTCGCTGTAGGATTTCTTCTGTGTCCGCGTCGGTGTGACCGGGGTAACAGAATAGGCAATGCCATTGCGGCGGGCATAGTCTTCAGCTTCTTCCTGGGTGTCAAAACGCAGCTTCACTTGGGTCGAAGTGTCACCAGAGGTCCAGCCCATCAGGGGATCCGTGCTCTGCCGCGTCTCGCGCACAAACTCCAAAAGCCATGCTTTGGTATTGGCTTTGCCAGACTGCATGGCATTGCGGGTGGGTCTGTAAATGCGAGCCGTCATGGTTACTCCCGAAAGCTAGAAGGCTGGTCGGGGCGGCGGGATTCGAACTCGCGACCCCCTGCGCCCAAGGCAGGTGCGCTACCAGACTGCGCTACGCCCCGACTTGCCTGCGAGGTGAATAGGGATTCGCGGACCAAAAGGCAACTATTGATCTTGGGTTTTGAAAATTCGTTGAAAAACCTTGTCATTCTTCTTCAAACCCAGCTTTTTCACGGTTCCTGCAGCAAGTTCAATCACCCCGCGCACGGGTTCCTGAACACTGATGGTGTCCAAAGATTGCGGCACGGTATTTAGCGCCAAAGCGGCAATTGTGCCGTCTTCACGCACAAAAACCATGTCCAGGCTGACCAGTGTGTTCTTCATCCACATGGCAACGGGTCGGGGTTCAACGAAATCAAACAACATGGCGCTGTCTGCGGGCATCACCTGGCGGAACATCAGCCCGCGTTCTCGAAGTTCCGGTGTGTCGGCAATCTGTGCCTGGAACATCACAGTTGTAGTGTCCGATACCAATGTCAGAGGTTCAATTTTGGGCGGCTCAAGCGCCATGGCCTGCGGGCTGCTAAGCCACAGAAAACCCGCAAACACGCCCGCTAAAATTCTAAAATACGTCATGCTACGCCATTCACAAGCCAAATTAGGCAGAATTTGGATCGTTCAGTTCGACAGCGGCGGCCCGTTTTCAAGGCTCAAACGAACTTCAGCCGCCATCTTTCCGCGGTTGCTGTCGCCATAACGAACGAAAATCCAGGTGTCCGGCACAAGCTCGACAATTGCCGTCTTGCGCAAAATTTCCATGTGAACAAAAATATCGCCAAGGCCATCGCCTTCGCTCACAAATCCAAAGCCGCGCGCCCGGTTGAACCACTTCACCTTCGCACGAACCCAACCCGTTGTGGCAACCACAGGGTTATGCGCGCGAGAACGGCGCTCAACGGGATTGATGGCTGTCGATTGATCAACCGACAGAACCCGCAGACATTGATAGCCCTTCTGGCGGGCCACAACTTCACAGGCAATGCGCGTCCCCTCAAGCGGAGCTTCAAAGCCATCTCGCTTGAGACAACTTAAATGAACAAGAATGTCTGGTAATCCATTGTCAGGAATTACGAAGCCATAGCCTCGACCGACATCAAACCATTTCACAAGACCATCAACCCGGATGATGTTGACGCCATGCTCATTTTCTACTCCATGCAGGGAATCGAGTCCCTGCACGGACGAAAGCTTTTCGTCCATTGCCGCCATCTTACTAACCCACTCGCCTCTTTGCCCCAGTACCTGCGAGAGCCTCCTCGCATGAACCAGCACTCCCAAATTGATCAAAAATTTACCATTTGTACAGGGGTTCAATGAATGAAATTCACTGAGAGCCTTATGTTGTGCACAGACTTCTTGGAAAAATTCGTATCATTTTGAGAATTGCCACACCATTCTCACGCAAATTGAATCGCATTGCCGTGCAACAAAAGTTTTGCGGTGCACGGATCATCATCTTGCGATAGGATTGAAGGCGTAAATTAAAACTGGCTCTCGCCAAAATTTGACGAAATCTGATTCGTAAAGGCCGAGAATCGCATTTGGGAGGACAAGAATGAAATACCTTCACACCATGATCCGCGTCAGCGATCTCGACAAGTCACTCGATTTTTTTACCCGTGTGCTGGGTTTTGTTGAGCAGCGCCGCCATGTGAGCGAGAAAGGCCGCTTCACGCTGGTCTTCGTGGCCTGCCCCGAAAGCCCCGACACGCCAGTTGAGCTCACTTACAACTGGGACCCGGAAACCTATACAGGCGGGCGCAACTTCGGCCATCTCGCCTATGAGGTCGATAACATTTATGAATATTGCGAGCGCCTGATGAAGATGGGCGTCACCATCAATCGGCCTCCGCGTGAGGGCCGCATGGCCTTCGTCAAGACTCCGGATGGAATTTCAATCGAAGTTCTGCAGAAGAACGATGAATACCTGCCCGTCCAGGAACCTTGGAGCTCCATGCCGAATATCGGCACTTGGTAAACGAATGAACTGAACCGCCACTGCAATCTCAGCGTATCCCTCTGAGAAGGTGGATCATGAAGCGCTTGAAAATTGCAGTGGTGGGTTCGGGAATTTCAGGCTTGGGAGCAGCGTGGCTTCTCGCCAAATCCCATGATGTCAGCCTTTTCGAGGCTGAAAACCACTGGGGCGGCCATTCCTTCACCTTTGACGCCCCTCAAAGAGCGGCAAAACCCGTGCCGGTGGATTGCGGCTTTATTGTTTACAACAATCAAACCTATCCCAATCTCTCGGCACTCTTTGATTATCTCGACGTGCCGACTGCCAAGTCCAACATGGGCTTTTCCGTCTCGATCCGTGATGGCGCCTATGAATACTCAGGTGCTGGCCTGTTCAGCCTGATGGGATCAACGCGCAATCTCACCAGCCAAAGCCATTGGCGCATGATGCACGGCCTCGTAAAATTCTTCCGGCTTGCAAGCTCGGATTTCTCCCACATCGACGAGAGTATCAGCCTCGGCGAATTCGCCACTCAACACGGACTTTCCAAAGAGTTTGTTGATCTTCATCTGCTGCCCGTTGCCGGTGCCATCTGGTCGTCCGCACCCCACGCCATGCTGGCCTACCCCGCCAAAGCCTTCTTGAAATTTTTCAAGAACCACGGCCTTTTGAATTACATCGACCGCCCGCAATGGCGCACGGTGCAAGGTGGTGCACGAAACTATGTGAGCCGCCTCATCGCCGACAGCCAACTGAGCAAGCACGTCAATCAGGCCGTAACATCCATCAGCCGCACCACAGCAGGCATTGATCTCAAAACCAGCGCCGGGCAGTCTTTGACTTTCGATCATGTCGTTCTCGCTACCCACGCCGATGTCGCCCTGTCGCTGATGGCCCGTCCCTTGGCCATTGAACACGAATTGCTGTCACCCTTCACCTACAGTGAAAACCAGATCGTGCTGCACCAGGACGAAAAGCTGATGCCAAAGCGCCGCCGTCATTGGTCGTCCTGGAATTATGTGGCAGGGCAAGATGCGAGCGCCGGCGGTATCACCTATTGGATGAACGCCCTGCAGCCACTGGAATCCTCTGAACAGTTTTTTGTCTCGGTCAATCCGGCCTCCCAGCCAGCCGCCGCCAAGACAAAGTTTGAAACCACCTTCCGCCATCCAATCTTCACGGGAAACACGGCACAAGCCCAAAAGAACCTGTGGGACTTACAAGGCAAGGACCGCGTGTGGTTCTGCGGCGCCTATTTTGGCTCAGGTTTCCACGAAGATGGTTTGCAATCGGGCCTTGCCCTTGCAGAAGAATTGGGCGGCAAACAAAGGCCATGGGCACTTGCCAATGCCAATGACCGCCTGCAATTTTCGAATGCGCGCGAAGCCCTGCCCCGCATCCTGGAGGCCGCCGAATGAGCCTGCCAAAACAGGGCATCTATCATGGCAAGGTGGTTCACGTTCGAACCGCCCCAAAGCGCCATGTCCTGTCGATGAACGTGTTTGAACTCTTCATCAATCTTGATGATGTCGAGGTCCTTACCAGAAAGCTGCGCCTGTTCAGCTTCAACCGCTTCAACCTGTTCAGTATCAATGACAAAAAGTGGGGTGCCCGCAATGGAACGTCGCTCGCCGCACATGTTCGCACTCTCGCCACCAAAGCTGCAGGACCAGATGCCGCGCGGCATATCTTCATGCTGTGTTTTCCCGCACTCATGGGCCGCGTATTCAACCCGCTGACAACTTACTATTGTTACGACGCCGCCGGCGAATTGCGCTGCCTCGTGTTTGAAGTCTCCAACACCTTTGGCGAACATCACACCTATGTGGTGCCGTCGGGTGAAGCACAATCCTCACATCCCAAACGCTTCCACGTCTCCCCCTTCAACAAGGTCGAAGGCAGCTATAGTTTCCAGGCCAAAAGCCCGAGCGATCATATGCGCCTTGGTGTCAGGCTCGACAAAGCCGGATCGACAATTCTCAATACATGGTTCGAAGGCACGCGCGCAGAGTTGACCGATTGGGCCCTCTTCAAGGCCTTCCTCAAAATGCCGCTGCTCCCCTTGCAAATATTGACCGCCATTCATTGGGAAGCCTTCAAGCTCTGGCGCAAGGGCCTCGCCTTCAACGCCAGTCCCAAACCGCCGTCGGCCAGTTTCACCGTCCGCAACTCTCTCACCGGAAAGCCCAACCCATGACCAAATATCTCACGAGCTATCTTCTCGTTCTCGTCATTTTCACCGTCATCGACATGGTTTGGCTGATGGGCGTTGCGCGCAGCACCTATGTTGCAGAGATGGGCGGGTTGATGAAGAAGTCCCCCAATCTGGTCGCGGCTGTCATCTTCTATTTGCTCTACGCAGGCGGCCTCGCCTTTTTTGCCGTAAAGCCTGGCTTTGAGAACGGCTCATGGCTATTGGCGGCTGGCATGGGTGCGGGCCTGGGCCTCATTGCCTACGGCACTTATGATTTCACCAACCTCGCCGTCATCGAAGGCTATGGCTGGCGTATTGCGTTGATTGATCTCGTTTGGGGAACCACGGTCAGCGCGGTGACAGCGGCTATCGCAACAAAACTGGTGAGCGCCTTCGCTTAAATCACCGTCCGCACCCACCTGCCGTCAACCACATAAGCCTCGTCCATACCGGGCCATGGCGGCATCGTCGTGCCAATCGCCACGAGCGGCTCTGCCCCATAATTGCGAAACTGGAAATGCGTGCCAACCGCAATTGAAATAGAAAGTCCCGGGCGAATGGGAACAATGGACTCAGTGACCCCAATTTTGCGCCAGAACTCCCCCTGCCCTGAAACAAAAAACCAGACTTCTTCAACCGTCCGGTGCGCCACGGCCACCGAAACCTTGCCCGCAGGCAAGGTGAATTGCGCCATGGAGCCACGTGCGGTCTGCGCCAGAATCCGCACCTCCGAACCATCAGGCGCCAGGGCATCAGGTTCCAATGAAATCATCCGGTCAGTCATTGTGCAGCAAGCTCCATCCAAAATTTTGAGGACCGCGGCGGCATGATGGCTCTCATTTGAGCTTGGGAGAATTGGTGCGCCCTACGGGAGTCGAACCCGTCTTTACAACGTGAAAGGCTGTCGTCCTAACCGATAGACGAAGGGCGCGTTGGGCGGGTCTATATAAAGGTTCCCGCGCGTTTGCAAGCTTTACTGAACAGGCGCTGCATCCTCGATTTGGACGGACGGAACCCGCTTTGCGCCCCATTCGTCAGCCACCAAACGCCCGGCAATATGAAGGGGGTGCTGGCGCTCGGAAAGCAGCGCTTCACCAAGCTCGGTTCCCAGCGCCCGAAACGCGATCGCCTTGATTCTGCTGCCATCTGCCGCCACCAAAGTGCAGCGCACATGGTCTGTTCCCGCACGATCGGCATAGACAACGCGGTGCGAGGGGAAAACGAACATCGGCGATGGATTACCCGCGCCATAAGGCCCCGCCTGTTCCAGAAGTTCAATAAGATCAAGGGAGGCCGAGGTTGCCGTCACCGCCCCGTCAATCGACAGATGATTCTCCCGCGCCATTGCAACTTCGTCAGCCAGTGCCGCCTCAAAGAAAGCTCTGACGTCGGCAAGTTTCAAAACATCAAGCGTCAAACCCGCTGCCATGGCATGGCCGCCGCCTTTGATGATGTGTCCGGCCTCCAGTGCAGCGCGCACCGCCTTGCCCAAATCCGCACCGGAAATCGATCGCGCCGAACCCGTGGCATGACCCGTCTTGGCGTTAATGGCCAGCACTATGGCGGGAAGGCCAAACCGCTCCTTCAACCGTGCCGCGGCGAGACCCACCACACCGGGGTGCCAACCTTCAGCCGCCACGACCAGAACCGAAACAGCACGACTTTGCCCCATGGCGGCTTCGGCCTGCGCATAGGCTTCATCAACCACGCGGAGTTCAATCTGTTGGCGCTTCCTATTCATCTCATCAAGCTTGTGGGCCAGCGCCACGGCCTCGCCTTTGTCAGTTGCGACCAGTAGGGCCAGCGCATCATCGGCATGGCCAATGCGACCAGCAGCATTCAGGCGCGGACCCAGAACAAATCCCAAGGCATAGGTGTCGGGGCGGCGCTT
>JBDSTO010000210.1:0-12845 GCA_039928255.1 Aestuariivirga sp.
TTCGCCCTGTCGATATTTCCGGTTTGGAATGGACAAGGGCTAAGGTTTTGGATTCAAGTTCAATCAAAACGGCGACCAGAGGGCAGAGCCTGCTTCAGGCATTTTCTGCCGCCTTGTCGGCTGCCCAAGCGTTTGAAGGTGCCACCGCTCCAAATCCGCCTGTGGCCTGCGTGATCTTGTCCAACGAAGGTGAAGTTCTCGCAACTGCTGCGCACCAGAAGGCGGGCCAGCCTCACGCCGAAGCGCTGGCCATTGAAGCCTGCCGCCAGAACTGCACGCTCGAAAAAATCCATACCCTTATCGTTACGCTAGAACCCTGCAATCACAACGGGCGCACACCACCGTGCAGCGAAGCTATTCTGACAACACCAGCACGCGAAATCTGGATTGGCGCTGCTGATCCCAATTCCCATGTGAAGGGCGGGGGTGCCGCGCAGTTAAAGGCAGCGGGCCTTGCCGTGCACTTGTGGAGCGAGCTGTCAGATGCCGCCGCAGCCGATCTTTCAATCCGCGCCAACCGTCTCATTGCCCCATTTGCAAAGCGCGTAACCACTGGCTTGCCATGGATCACCGTGAAACAGGCCTTGAATAGCAACGGCACCATGTTGCCTCCGTTCGGCCAAAAGACATTTACATCGCCTCAATCATTGGATCTCGCCCATGCATTGCGAAAGCGGGCCGACGCGATCTTGACTGGCTCGGGCACCGTGCTGGCAGACTTGCCCTTGCTCAATGTGAGGCGCGTTTCCGATTTTCCGGAAAAACGGCGGAAGCTTGTCCTGATGGACCGCCGCCGCCGCATTCCCAAATCTTACGTCATTGAATCCGAGGCACGCGGTTTTGATGTGTTGATGCCCGCCTCACTCGATGAAGCGTTCAAGACGCTGGGACAACTTGGCGTCAATGAAGTGCTGGTCGAGGCCGGACCCGAAATCACCAATGCAGTTCTGCAGTCGGGCCAATGGGATGAGCATGTGCTGATCACGCAAGCAAAGTCGCCCGAGATGAACGACGAAATCACCATCACCTTGAATGACAATTCTTCAAACACAGAGAGTGCCAATGTTTTCCGGAATCATTGAAAAGCTGGGTCGCGTCAGCGCCTGCAAAAATCAGGAAACACAATTGGTTTGCACCATTGAAACCGGTTTTGCGGACTTGGTTCTGGGCGAGAGTGTAGCTGTAAATGGCGTGTGCCTCACCGTTGCGGAGTTACACAAGGGCGGTAGCGCCACCTTCTTCGTCAGCAATGAAACGCTGGATAAAACCAGTCTCGGCAAGATTGCCTTGGGCCATGAACTCAATCTCGAACGCTCGGTGAGTTTGCAGACAAGGCTTTCCGGTCACATGGTGCAGGGCCATGTCGATGGCAAGGCCCGCTTCGCAGGCTTTTCGCAAGAAGGTGATTCACGAAAGCTGGGCTTTGATTTGCCCGCCACATTGGCGCGCTATTGCGTGACCAAAGGATCAATCGCTCTCAATGGCATCAGCCTCACCATCAATGAACTTGATGAGCAAAACAAAGACACCACGCGCCTCTTTGTGACCATCATTCCCCACACGTGGGAGCACACCAATTTGCACGAGCTTAAAACCGGAGACGAAATCAATGTCGAAGTCGACGTCATTGCCAAATATGTGGAGCGCTTATGTCAGCCATTGATAAAGCTTTAGAGCAGCTCAAGCGCGGTGGAATGATCATCCTCGTTGATGATGAAGACCGCGAGAACGAAGGCGATCTGATCATCGCTGCTGAACACGCAACGCCGGACGCCGTGAACTTCATGGCCAAGCACGGCCGTGGCCTGATCTGCCTGACCTTGACCAACGAACAGGTTGATCGTTTGCATCTGCCGCCGATGACATCGAGCAACAAAGCCAGACGCTCAACCGCATTCACCGTCTCGATTGAAGCGCGCGATGGCATCAGCACGGGCATTTCCGCCCATGATCGTGCCCTCACAATTAAAACCGCAATCAATCCTGATGTTGCTGATGGCGAGATCGTCTCCCCCGGTCACATTTTCCCGTTGCGCGCTGCAGAAGGTGGCGTGCTGGTGCGTCAAGGCCACACGGAAGGCTCAGTTGATCTCATGCGATTGGCTGGCCTTATGCCTGCTGGCGTGATCTGCGAAATCATGTCCGACAATGGCGAAATGGCCAGGCGTCCCGAACTGGAAACATTTGCCAAGGCCCACAATCTACCGATCCTCACGGTGCAAGACATTGTGCAGCACCGCCTGCAAACCGAGACACTGGTGACGGAAGTTGCACAGGCCGAACTCCCTTCACAATTCACCGAACAATCTCTGAAGGTTCACGCCTTCCGCAGCAACATTGATGGCTCGGAACATTTGGCACTCGTCAAATATCCGCTGCCCGCCGTGCCACTGGTGCGCGTGCATTCCGAATGTTTGACAGGCGAGGCCTTCGGTTCGCTGCGCTGTGATTGTGGCCCACAGCTGCAAAAATCCATGCGCCTCATCGCTGAAAGCGATGGCGGCATTTTGATCTATCTGCGCAACCATGAAGGCCGGGGCATTGGCCTTGCCAACAAGATCAAGGCATATGCCATGCAGGATGCAGGGATGGACACCCACGACGCCAACACAGCGCTGGGCTTTGCACCGGACGAGCGCAATTACGCCATGGCCGCGCAAATGTTGCGTTCGCTTGGCGTGTCGAAGCTCACCTTGCTCAGCAACAATCCTCTGAAGGCAAAGAGCTTAAAAGAACTGGGCATTGAGGTTGTAGAAACCCAGCCTCTGCAGATTGAGTCAAACCCATTCAACGAATTCTATCTGGCCACCAAGCGTGATCGCTTTGGCCATACCTTCAACCATCCAACCGGGAACTGAACATGTCAAAAACATCTGCCAAATCTGGAAGTCCTCGCATCGCCCTCGTGGTCAGCCGTTTCAATGAGGACGTGACGAACGGATTGCGTGAAGGCGCATTGGCCTATCTCGCCGAGCATGGCGTGAAGGTAAATGACGCTCACATATTCCCGGCTCCCGGGGCTTTTGAAACGCCGCTCCTCGCCAAGAAATTGGCACAGACCGGCAAGTTTGATGGCGTTGTCTGCCTCGGTTGCGTGATCAAGGGCGACACCGCGCATTTCGAATTCATCAGCCTGGGCGCCACCATCGGCTTGATGACCGCCACGCTTGAAACGGGCATTCCGATCACCTTCGGAATTCTGACGACCTACAATGATGAGCAGGCCACAATCCGCAGCCGCAAGGACAGCCACAACAAGGGTCGTGAAGCCGCCGCAGCCTGCCTCGATTCGCTGGCCAGCATTGCAGCGATAGAAGCAGTTTAAGCTTGAATTATCATGGCAAGCTCCCGATATGGAACCTAACCTGTTTCATATTGGAAGGCTGCCGAAATGATTGATCTCTATTATTGGCCCACACCCAACGGCCACAAAATTACGATTTTTCTTGAGGAGGCGGGTCTCGACTACACGATCCACAAAGTCGACATCGGCAAGGGCGACCAGTTCAAACCAGAGTTTCTGGCGATTTCCCCCAACAACCGCATGCCGGCGATTATCGACCAGAACCCGAAAGACGGCGGCAAGCCGATCAGTGTTTTTGAATCGGGCGCCATCCTGCAATATCTTGCCGAGAAGACGGACAAGTTCCTGCCCGCGGACATCCGCGCCAAAACCGAAACCATGCAATGGCTATTCTGGCAAATGGGTGGTCTTGGCCCCATGGCCGGCCAAAATGGCCACTTCAACGTTTATGCGCCCGAGAAAATTCCATACGCCATGGAACGCTACACCAAGGAGACCACCCGTCTTTACAATGTGATGAATACAAGGCTGGCCGATCGGCAGTTTTTGGCTGGTGATTATTCCATCGCCGATATGGCGAGCTATCCGTGGATCGTGCCCTATGCCACCCACAAGCAGAACATTGATGATTTTCCAAACCTGAAGCGCTGGTTCGAAGCGATCAAGGCCAGACCCGCTGTTGTGAAGGCCTATGCCAATGCGGCACCGTCTTACCAGAAGCCGATGACCGATGATGAGCGCAAGGTTTTGTTTGGACAGGCGAGCGCCAGCAAACCTTAGCGCGCCAGCCAGCGGTCAATCGCCATCAACGCGCCCGCAACGGCCATGAACACCACGAGCAAAATGGCAGCACTTGCTGCCATTTGCATCATTGAAAGCGCGTTGGGGTCGAGAAACCAATAGGCATACCAGCCATCCCACGCGCCGCGCGCCAAGGCATATATGATGTAGCCAACAGGCAACACCAAAGCCGCCCCAAGGCTGCGCCAGTTGAGCCCGCCATGCGGCGCGGCCAGCCAGCTGAGGAAGAACAGCGGCGGCACGGCGTCATGCATCACGTGGTCGGCCACCGCCTGCCAACCCGTGGGCTGCCATGTTCCGCGGAGCGCCACGGAATAGACCAGCCCGACAATAATGATCGACGCTGCCACCGAAAGCCTCACGTTTGGCCTCGCCACCCAAGACGCGCTTTTGAGCGCCATGGCACTGGCCACCACGGCCACCGCCAAGTTGGTGAGAATGGTAAAAAACCCTGCAAACCGCCAGATGGCAAAGGACAGGCCAAAGCCTTGTGCTGCCGACTGTTCAACGGTCAAATAAAGCTGCAAAATCAGCCCGGCCCAGGCCACAAGGGCGGTCAGCGAGGCGAGAGCAAGCGCAGCGCGGCTGAAGGTGGAGGAGGCGGGGTCCATGCCTGAACTTAGCATGCCGTAACCTTCCATCAACTCTTCCTTAACCTGCTCCTTGACCTTTGCCGCCCTTTCGCGCATTTTGCAGCGCAATGACAACCGCCCGCCCCATCGCCGCCATTTGCGGCATTATTATTGGAAACTAGCGAAATATCGCTGGCTGGGCGCCGCTTGACTTAAATTCATCAAAAGCGCTTCCCGGGCAGCCACCCGGAGAAGATTGATGACTTTGCGCCTCTACAATACGCTGACCCGCCAGAAGGAAGAGTTTAAACCACTCGATCCTGCGAACGTGCGCATGTATGTCTGCGGACCCACGGTCTATGACTTTGCCCATATCGGCAACGCGAGGCCGGTCATCGTGTTTGATGTGCTCTATCGCTTGCTGCGCCATCTCTATGGCGCGAACCATGTCACCTATGTCCGCAACATCACCGACGTGGACGACAAGATCAACGCGCGCGCCTTGCGCGATTTTCCAAACCTGCCTTTGAATGATGCCATAGCGCGCGTGACGGAAAAAACCGCCAACCAGTTTCAGGCCGATGTGAAAGCTTTGGGTTGCCTCGAGCCTACGGTTCAGCCCCGCGCCACCGACAATATCGCTGGCATGATCACAATGATCAGCACACTGATCAAAAACGGCCATGCCTATGAGGCGGCAGGCGAGGTTCTGTTCAACGTTGCCGCCATGAAGGACTATGGCAAGCTGTCAGGGAGAAAGCTGGAAGATCAGCAGGCCGGCGCTCGCGTGGCCGTCGATGCCCACAAGAAAAATCCGGGTGACTTTGTGTTGTGGAAATTATCCTCAGCCGATGAGCCGGGCTGGGACAGTCCCTGGGGCAGAGGCCGCCCCGGCTGGCACATCGAATGCAGCGCCATGAGCAGCCGCTATCTCGGCGAAGTCTTCGACATCCACGGCGGCGGCTTGGATCTGATCTTCCCGCACCACGAAAACGAAATTGCCCAAAGCCGCTGCTGCTTCGGCACCGATGTGATGGCGAATGTCTGGATGCACAATGGCTTCCTGCAGGTGGAAGGACAGAAAATGTCCAAGAGCTTGGGGAATTTTAGGACAATCGCTGATGTGTTGGCGGAGACGTCAGGGGATGCGGCGCGCTACGCAATGTTGATGACGCACTACACGCAACCGATTGACTGGACACAAAGCAAGTTACTGGAGGCACGCATGGCGCTTCAGAAATTTCAGCGTTGGTATGTCCCGCAAAGAACAAATTCTGAGACAGATATGCAATCTTCGGTCCCGGCGACGAGAGTGTTAGATGCGTTAAGCGATGATCTTAATACCCCCCTTGCTTTCAAGGCACTACATGAACTGGCAGATGAACTTTCTGATCGTGAATCCCAGCAGAACGTGGAAAAGCACAACGCCAGACTTTCCGCGTTTGCGCGTGCGTTGGAATTACTGGGAATTGCTCCGGTGCAGACTATTCTGGACGCACAGCTCAAAGCAGCAATTGTCCGTCTCGTCGAAGATCGCCTCGTCGCTCGTCATACCAAGAACTGGAAAGAATCCGACCGCATCCGCGATGAGCTGGATGCCATGGGCATCACTATCAAAGACCACAAAGACGGCACGACAAGTTGGGAAGTGAAGAGATGACACGCGAACGCCTTTATCTCTTCGACACCACGCTGCGCGATGGGCAGCAGACTCCCGGCGTTGCCTTTTCGCTGGACGACAAGCTCGCCGTTATCGACATGCTGAACAAGCTTGGCGTTGACTATATCGAGGGCGGTTATCCCGGCGGCAACCCGACCGATACAGCTCTGTTCTCCGAAGACAGAAAATCAAAAGCCACCTTCACAGCCTTTGGCATGACCAAGCGGGCAGGGCGCTCTGTCTCCAATGATCCGGGCTTGCAAACCTTGCTGCAGGCCAAGGCCAAGGCCATCTGCTTTGTCGCCAAATCCTGGGACTATCATGTGCGCGTGGCGTTGGGCTGCACCAACGAGGAAAACCTTGAGAGCATCACGGATAGCGTGAACGCCGCCAAGGCCGCGGGCCGCGAAGTTCTGGTCGATTGCGAACATTTCTTTGACGGCTTCAAGGCCAACCCGGGCTACGCAACAGCCTGCGCCAAGGCCGCCTATGACGCGGGCGCACGTTGGGTGGTTTTGTGTGACACCAATGGCGGAACCTTGCCGTCAGAAGTGCGAGACATCGTGACGACCATCGCCAAGACCATGCCCGGCTCACACCTCGGCATCCACGCCCACAATGACACCGAACAGGCCGTCGCCAATTCGCTGGCTGCTGTTGATGCGGGCGTGCGCCAGATCCAGGGCACATTGAATGGCATCGGTGAGCGTTGCGGCAATGCCAACCTCGTTTCCATCATTGCCACGCTGGGTCTGAAACGTCAGTACACGGATAAATTCACCACGGGTGCCAATCTCGATGAGTTGACAGCCGTATCGCGTGGCTTTGATGAGTTGCTTAATCGCGCGCCCAACGCGCAAGCGCCCTATGTTGGAAAATCGGCCTTCGCCACCAAGGCGGGCATTCACGCTTCGGCCCTCGTAAAAGATCCAGAGACTTATGAACATGTGAAGCCTGAATCAGTGGGCAACACGCGGCGCATTCTGGTGTCCGATCAGGCCGGAAAATCGAATCTTCTGGCAGAGTTGAAGCGCATCAATCTTGTTGTGGCCAAGGATGATGCACGGCTTGATCACCTCTTGCGCGAAGTGAAGGAGCGCGAAACCCAAGGCTATTCCTATGATGGTGCAGACGCCTCGTTTGAAATCCTGGCCCGTCGCACACTTGGACACGTGCCGCATTATTTTGACGTTCTTTCATTCCAGGTGAACGTCGGTCAGCGCGATGGTGCGATGTATTCCGAAGCCTCGGTGAAGGTAAAAGTCGGCGATGAGACCATGATCAGCGCGGGCGAGGGCAATGGACCTATAAGTGCTCTCGATCTGGCCTTGCGCAAAGACTTGGGCAAATATCAGCGCTTCATCGAAAACATGGAACTCGTTGATTATAAAGTGCGTATCCTCAATGGCGGCACCAGCGCCACAACCCGCGTCCTGATCGAAAGTCGTGACGACAAGGGCGAACGCTGGTTCACAGTGGGGGTTTCACCCAACATTGTTGAGGCTTCGTTCCAGGCTTTGCTCGATGCCATCATTTACAAATTGTTGCGCGATGGCGTAAGCGCCTGATCCATGATCAAATCACTGAATGAAGAACACAAGGGTGTTCTCTTTGCCATCATTGCCCACTTGTTCTGGGGCGGCATGGCAATTTATTTTGGCTTCATGCGGCACATTGAGCCCGTCGAAATCGCGGTGAATCGCGGCCTTTGGTCAATTCCAATCGCGGCCATTGTGGTGAGCGCGCTTGGACAATGGCGTGAAGTTTTGGCAGCGTTCTCCAAGTTTCGCACAGCCCTGCTTCTGGCGTTGACCGGCGCCATCGTTGTATTCAACTGGACATTCTATATCTGGTGCATTCAACAGGGCCGCACTCTGGATGCAAGCCTGGGCTATTTCATCAATCCGCTTTTGAACGTCGTGGCAGGTTATATTTTTCTGCATGAGCGCTTCACCAGGCCACAAATGGTGGCTTTGGCGCTGGCAACTTTCGCGGTGATTTTTGAAACTGTCGCCACCGGAAACTTTCCTTTCATTGGGTTGGCGCTCGGCGGAAGCTTTTGCATCTATGGCCTGTTGCGCAAAACTATTGCGGTGGGGCCAGTGCCTGGCTTCTTTGTCGAAACCGCAATGATTGCGGTTCCCTTGCTTCTGGCAGAGTTGTGGTTGCGCCATAACGGCCTCACGCATTTTGGCGGCAACATGTCTGATACCATGTTGCTGATCGGCTGTGGCGCACTCACGTCGGGCGCACTGATTTTCTATGCGCTTTCTTTGAAGCGTCTGCGTTATTCCACAGCGGGACTTTTGCAATATCTGTCGCCCTCGCTGGTCTTCCTGATTGCAATCTTCGTTTTTGGCGAACACATTGATTTCTGGAAGCTTGTAGGCTTTGCCATAATCTGGCTGGCGCTGGCCATTTACTCGGTCTCCGCCATCCGCGAAGAGAGCCAGCGCGGCCGCGTCTAAAGCTTGTCCTTCAAGATCTGCACCGGAACAATCTTGTGCGCATGGGCGAGACGGTGCTCATAAAGCGGTACCACCTCTTCAACCGTCTTTGCCACATCAAGCAACACTTCCATGCCCTCGCGAATGAAATTCTCGGCACGCATGTGGGCAAGCAGCGCCAGCAGCGGGTCCCAATAGCCATCGATGTTGGCAAGGACGATGGGCTTTGCGTGTTGGCCAAGCTGCGCCCAGGTCGAAATCTCGGCCAGTTCCTCCAGCGTACCCATGCCGCCAGGAAGTGCGACAAACCCAGTTGATTGCTCAAACATCGCGGTCTTGCGCTCATGCATGGACCGCGTGACGATCAACTCATTCACGCCCTCCAGCATGCGTTCGCGCTGCACCAGAAATTCAGGGATAATGCCAGTCACATGACCACCACCCGCCAGCACGCCCTTGGCCACCTGGCCCATCAGCCCCATTCCGCCGCCGCCATAGACAAGGCCAATGCCCGCTTTCGCCATGGCGCGGCCCAAAGTATCAGCCGACGCCAAATAGGCAGGGTTTTTGCCCGGGCCCGAGCCACAATAAACGCAAAGCCGGTGTTTTGGTGCTGTCATCTGGTTCCTAAGTGGTTGAATTTTGCTATTTTCGGGCGCAGGACTTATGCAATCCCGACTCGACGCCTACATAGCAAAGCAGATGCCAATTTTCCTCATAAAGAAATCATCATGAAAAAGCCGATTCTTGTATATTCCGCACTGGCTCTGGTTGCAGCCGGGGGTGTTGTCGCAGGCACTGCCTGGAAAAACGGATATTTGACCAAAAATAGCGCGCCAGCGGCAGTGGTCGCTGCGGCCCCAGTTGTGGCTGAAAAACCCAAGGACGAGAAAACGGCAACAGCCGAAGTTACAGCGCCAGTCGAGGTGGCAAAGCCAGTAGAGCCTGCAAAACCTGCCGCTCCAAGCTTTGACACCGTGCGGGTTGGTGCAACGGGTGATGCCGTAATTGCGGGTCGTGCAGAACCTGGCGCAGATGTGGCAGCACTCCTCAATGGTGCAGTTGTGGCCACAACCAAGGCGGGCCCAGACGGTAGCTTTGTGATGATCCCCGAGAAATCCTTACCCGTAGGCGCTGGCGCACTCACCCTGCAGGCCACAAACAATGGCACACAATCGACATCGGTTGAAACCGTGGCCGTCAACATCAAGGAGCCAGCAAAGCCCGAGGCTGTCGCACAAGCAACAGCTGAGCCCGCAAAGCAGGCGGACGCCGCAGCGGCGACCGATGCAAGCGGCAACACGGTGGCCGTGCTCTCTCCAACGGCACCCACCAAAGTCTTGCAAGCACCTGCAGGTCCGGCGAACAGCGTTACGCTTGATGCCGTCGATTACGACACTGTGGGCAACATTGTTTTCTCCGGCCGTGCCGCACCTTCATCCACCGTGCGGATTTATGTCGACAACGCCCAACTGGCGGATGCCGTCGCAGACGACAAAGGCAAATGGACGTTCTCCGGCAAGTCAGACATTGTTCCAGGCAATCACAGCCTGCGTGCTGACCAACTGGATGCTGATGGCAAGGTTGCAAGCCGCGTTGAACTGCCATTTACCCGCGAAGAGCCAGCCAAGGTGGCCGAAGTCACTCCGCCGGCTGATCCGGCAAAACCTGCCGATCCGGCGAAAGCAGCTGAAGCTCCCGCACCGCCCACCGTCCAAAAGATCACCATTCAGCCCGGCAACAATTTGTGGAAGCTGTCGCGCGGGCTTTATGGCCTTGGCAGCCGCTACACGGTGATTTTTGAGGCCAACAAGGACGTGATCCGCAATCCGGCACTCATCTATCCTGGCCAGGTTTTGACAGCGCCCCAGAAGGCCGATGCCAATTGAGACGTAGTTCGCCTTCCGAAAAACTTCCCTATGCCGAAATGACCCAGTGGCAAACCATGAAAGGGTTGTTCCCCTTGCTTTGGCCAAAGGGCAGGCTTGATTTGAAGACCCGCGTGGTGATCGCCATGCTGTTGCTGGTGTCATCCAAGGTGGTGACAGTGGCAACGCCTTACGCCTTCAAGTGGGCAACCGATGCTTTGACCAAGGCTGGCGGCATTGAAGTGGCGCTGCTTTCAGTGCCGTTCTTTATGGTGCTGGCTTATGGGCTGGGACGTATTTTTCAGGTTGTCTTTGCGCAAATGCGCGATGCTGTTTTTGCCAAGGTCGGCCAGCGCGCCGTGCGTGAATTGTCCTATTCAACCTTCCGCCATCTTCATGCGCTGTCGCTGAAGTTCCATCTGGAACGCAAGACGGGTGCATTGTCCCGCATCATTTCACGCGGCATCAACGGCGTGGATTCTGTTTTGCGATTTGCGCTCTTCAACACAGCGCCAACAGCACTTGAAATTGCAATGGTTTGCGGAGTTTTAGCCTATTCGTTTGGCAAACTTTATGTGGTTGTCGTAGCGCTTACCGTGGTCGCCTATATCGGTTTCACCTACTGGGCCACTGAACGGCGCATCGGCATCAGGCGCATCATGAATGAGGCCGACAATGACGCAGGCACCAAAGCCATCGACAGCCTGCTCAATTTCGAAACCGTCAAATATTTCGGCAATGAAAAACACGAGGCCGACAGGTATGACAGCGCCATGGCGCGATATGAAAACGCCGCCATCAAGACGTGGGTGTCCTTGGCGGTTTTGAACGCCGGACAGGCCATCATCTATTCCGTGGGCCTCACCATCATCATGTTGATGGCCTCACTTGAGATCATCAAAGGCACGCTCACCATTGGCGATTTCGTGATGATCAATGCACTGATGATCCAGCTCTATATGCCGCTCAATTTCATCGGTTCGTCGTACCGCGAAATCAAGCAGGGCCTGATTGATGTCGAAGGCATGTTTGGCATCTTGCGCCAGAATGCCGAAATTGCCGACAAGCCGGGGTCACCCGCCTTCAAGCCCGGCAAGGGCGAAATTGTTTTCGACAATGTATCCTTCGCCTATGACCGCGAGCGCCCCATTCTGAAAAAAATCTCGCTCCATGTTCCCGCGGGCAAGACCGTTGCCATTGTCGGCCCATCGGGCGCTGGCAAATCAACAATCTCGCGGCTGCTGTTCCGGTTCTATGACGTAACGGGTGGAACGATCACCATTGATGGCCAGAACATTGCCGATGTGACCCAGGAAAGCCTGCGTGGAGCGATTGGCATGGTGCCCCAGGACACCGTGCTGTTCAACGACACCATCCGCTACAACATTCGCTATGGCAGGCCGACCGCCACCGATGCCGAAGTGGAAGAGGCCGCGAAGATGGCCCAGATCCACAAATTCGTTCTGAGCCTGCCGCAAGGCTATGACAGCCTCGTGGGCGAGCGTGGCCTCAAGCTTTCCGGCGGTGAAAAGCAGCGTGTGTCAATTGCGCGGACCATTTTGAAGGCCCCGCCAATCCTCATTCTTGACGAGGCCACCTCGGCTCTCGACAGCTTGACTGAACAGGAAATTCAGGGTGCGCTGCGGACTGTTTCAAAAAACCGCACCACGCTGGTGATCGCGCATCGCCTTTCCACCATCATTGATGCCGATGAAATCATCGTTCTGGAAAAGGGCCAGATCGCTGAACGCGGCACCCACGCAGCATTGCTGAAAAAACGCGGCCTCTACGCCACCATGTGGAACCGCCAGCAGCAGGCCGCCGAGGCAAGGCGCATTCTCGCCGAAACGGTCGAAGCCTAACTCAGTCTTAGCGCGCATGATTACCAGGTGCTGAATCAACCGCTCTTTAAGCAAGTCGCGGAAGCGGACATTAACGCTGGCCACAAAACCACCCGCAAAATGGTTCCAATTTGAATTAAACGCCGTGATCTTCACACTTGTTTACGCTTGGCCAGTGCATAACAGCCTCACACCAATCGTCTAAAAATGCACAAAAGTGCTGGGTGCGATTGGGAGGCGTCAAACAGGCCCGCTGGCAAAACCAGCGGGCCTTTTGTTTTTGCAGCCTGACGGGTTATAGGGAGGGTTAACAAGGTTTTCCGAATCCCATGACGATTATTGACAGTATCAA
>JBDSTO010000211.1:0-7696 GCA_039928255.1 Aestuariivirga sp.
GCACCTGCCGCCTTCGCCTCTTTGGCAAATGCGGCCACGTCATTCACCGTGCCTGTGCAGTTTGATGCCATGCCCATGGCCAGTACTTTGGTTTTGGAAGTGAGAACCTGGGTCAAGGCATCCGCCGAAAATTCATAGGTTTCAGGGTCGAAATCCATCCAGCGCACCACAAGGCCGAGATCATCCGCCAAAAGCAACCAAGGTGCCACATTGGCATCATGGTCCATGCGGCTCAGAACAATTTCGTCACCTGCTTTCAGCGACTTTCCGAGACAGCGCGAAAAATGCAGCGTCAGCGTCGTCATGTTCTGACCGAACACAATCTCCTCGGCCGACGACGCATTATAGAAATCAGCGCACGCTTGATGGGCTTGATTGACGATCTCTTCGGCATCGACAGTCGTTTTGAAATATCCACCCAGATTGGCGTTCTTGCGTGCTAACATCTCAACCGTGCGGTCAATGACCTGCTGGGGAACCTGGGTTCCCGCCGGATTGTCAAAATAGATGCGGGGGCTTCCGCCGTCAGTGATTTCAAGAGCCGGAAATTGCTTTCTGGCGGCTTTGACATCAAAACTCTGAATAACCATTCCCAATCCCCAACGTGCACTTAATCACACACACGCTCTTGCCTCATCAGTCGCAATCGGGCAAGTCAATGTCGCGTGGGCGCGACGCGAAAATCCCCCCCCGATGTAAGTTAAACATAATCTAACCCCCGTTTCGGAGACTGCCATGAGCGATGCCGGCGATCTTGACCTGAATTCCCTGAATGATGAGGAACTGGTCCAACAGATCCACGATGATCTTTATGATGGCCTCAAAGAGGAAGTCGAAACAGGCGTTAACATCCTTTTGGGTCGTGGCTGGGCTCCTTACAAGGTTCTGACCGAAGGCCTCGTCGAAGGGATGCGCATTGTTGGCATCGACTTCCGCGATGGTATTTTGTTCGTGCCCGAAGTTCTGCTCGCCGCCAACTCGATGAAGGCTGGCATGTTCATTCTGCGCCCGCTGCTCATTGCCACCGGTGCGCCACGTCTCGGCAAGATGGTGATTGGCACCGTCAAGGGCGACATTCACGACATCGGCAAAAACCTTGTCGGCATGATGATGGAAGGTGCGGGCTTTGAAGTCATCAACCTTGGCATCAATAATCCGGTTGAAAATTATCTGAAGGCCATCGATGAGCACAAGCCCGACATCATCGGTATGTCAGCCCTTTTGACTACGACCATGCCCTACATGAAAGTCGTGATCGACACGATGAAAGAAAAAGGCATCCGCGACGACTATGTCGTCATGGTGGGCGGAGCACCTTTGAATGAAGAATTTGCCAAGGCCATTGGCGCTGACGCCTATTGCCGTGATGCCGCCGTGGCGGTTGAAACGGCCAAGAGCTTCATGGCCCGCAAGCACAACCAGGTCTCCTCAGCATAAAAAAGGACGCTGCCGAAGCAGCGTCCTTGAATAACTGGTGGCCGAGTTTCCCCGACCGCCTGAATGTTACTTGCCCGTGGCGATATGGTTGCCCAATGACGAGAACTTGGTCGTCACGTTGCCAGCGATTGTTGGCATAACAGTTACCAGGGCGAGGCCCATGGCAGCAGCGATCAGGCCGTATTCGATAGCGGTTGCACCGGATTCATCTTTAAGGAACTTCTTCATATGAACTCTCCAAAACTTTACTAACAGCACCTATCCCCCCAAGTTGGCGGATATGGGCTCACCCTACGTGGCGAAAATTAATGAGCGCTGAAATTACCAACGCAAATTGATAGCAACCCAAATTCTTGCCTCAACTGCTGGTGTTGTGGTTAACATCTTGCAAACAGGACGCAAATGACAGGGCCAGAACTCGCTCCATCTGATGAATTTGCAACGAAAAGCGGTAAGGCGCGCGTTCTTCTGCTGGCTTGTGGCGCCCTGGCGCGCGAGATTGTCGATCTCATCGAGCTTAACAAATGGCTAACATTTGATATCCAATGCTTGCCCGCGAAATGGCACAACACGCCGCAATATATTGTGCCCGCTCTGCGCCAGCATATTCAGGCGTCTCGCAATCAATATCAGTCAATCTATGTCCTCTATGGCGATTGCGGCACCGGTGGCTTGCTCGATGCCATGTTGCAAGAAGAGGGCGTGGAGCGGATCGGCGGTCCACATTGCTATGCCTTCTATTCCGGCAACGCGCTCTTTGCCGCCAAGGCCGAACATGAATTCACCGCCTTCTATCTGACGGATTATCTGGCCCGCCACTTTGACAAGCTGATGTGGCAGGGACTGGGGCTCGATCGTCATCCCGAATTGCTGAAGGACTATTTCGGCAACTATACAAAGTTGGTCTATTTGGCGCAGGTCAAGGACACGGATTTGGAGGCCAAGGCCGAGGCCGCCGCCCGCCGCTTGGGGCTGACTTACGAATATCGCTTCACCGGCTATGGTGAACTGGCCAGTGAGATGGCTGCCCGCGCCTGACCCTTGGGGCTTTCCTGACGCATCGCACTGGGCTATGCGCAAGGCCAATGGCTGGAACTGACAAAACAAGAGAACGAGATTTGGGCCCCGCACCCACCGTGGTGCTGGTCAATCCGCAATTGGGCGAGAACATCGGCATGGCCGCCAGAGCCATGTCGAACTTCGGACTGACTGATCTTGTTCTGGTGGACCCCCGCGAAAACTGGGACCGCGAGAAGGCTCTGGCCGTGGCCTCAGGCGCCCATGAAACCGTGTCCCGCGCGGTGGTGGCACCAGAGCTTGCACCCACCTTGGCAAGCTTCAACTTCGTCTATGCCACAACGGCCCGCCCACGCGGCATGACCAAGGATGTGATGACGCCGGAACAGGCCTCTGTCGACATGCATGCCCGTATCTCAAGAGGCGAAAAGCTGGCCATTCTCTTTGGCCGCGAACGCATCGGCCTCACCAATGATGAAGTGTCTCTCGCTGATGTCATTATCACGGCTCCGGTCAACCCGGCCTACGCCTCCCTCAACATCGCCCAGGCCGTGCTGCTGGTCGGCTATGAATGGTTCAAACCTATCGCACCCTCGCTCGGCATGGAGACGCAAGAGCTGGCCGCACTCTCCGGCCCCGGCCTGCAAATGCCGGACACAAGACCTGCCACCAAGGAAGAGCTATTCGGCTTCATTGGCCATTTGGAAGACGAATTGGCCATCGCTGGATTTTTCAAGACCGACGACAAGCGCCCCGGCATGGTGCGCAACATCCGCAACATCTTTGCCCGCGCGGCCTTGACCGAACAAGAAGTGAGGAGCCTGCGCGGCATGGTTTCATCACTCACCAGAGCACATGAGAAGCGCAAAGCCAATCGGGACAAGGTGGAATGACCAAACCCCGCATTTTGCTTTTTGATTCAGGCATGGGCGGTCTCACGGTTGCGAGTGCTGTGGCCAAGCAAATGCCGGACGCGCATCTCATTTATTCTGCCGACAATGCCGGCTTTCCCTATGGCGCCTGGGAGGAGGGCAAGCTCACCCAGCGCATCGTCATGGTTTTGGGGGCGCTCATCGCGAAGACCAAGCCCGATGTGGTGGTGATTGCCTGCAATACGGCCTCAACCATTGCCATGGCGGCTTTGCGCGCCGCCTATGAGGTGCCTTTTGTGGGAACCGTGCCGGCGATCAAGCCCGCCGCCGCTCAAACGAAGTCAGGCATCATCGGCGTTCTGGCAACACCGGGCACGGTCAATCGCGAATACACTCATTCGCTCATCCACACCTATGCCTTTCACTGCAAAGTCTTCCTCCACGGCGCGCCGCGTCTCGCTGAAATTGCCGAACAGAAACTGCGCGGCCATCCTGTTGACCTCGCTGAACTGAAAGATGAAGTGGCGCCGGTTTTCAGGAAGCGTGATGGCAGCCGAACCGATGTCGTGGTTCTGGGCTGCACCCATTACCCGCTGCTCACCGACGAAATTGCCAAGGTTGCACCGTGGCCCGTCATCTATATTGACCCTTCACCAGCCATCGCCCGCCGCGTGGCCGATGTGGCCGAGGAAACCGTGTTGAAAGGCCCCGACAGTTCCGTGCCATCGCCTGGCACAGTGATATTAACCTCAGCGCGCGGGCAGGGCTCAGAAACCCTGGCCGCCTATGCCGCCATGGGCTTTCCCACTTTGGACGTGCTCGATCTGCCCGTGGGCGAAACCACCCACTGAGGATGGTGTTTCCCGCCCAACTGCTGTAAGCGCGCCCCTCATTCCCAATTTGAAAAGAAGATCTCGTGCCATTTCCCACAACACCACAACCCATTGCCCGCGCGCTGACCGAGCGTAAATATGAAGACCCGACCGCCGTTCAACTCGCTGTTCTTGAAGCGCAGGCCACGGGCCGCGACATGGTCGTCTCCGCACAAACGGGCTCCGGCAAAACCGTGGCCTATGGCTTGGCCATTGCATCAACACTGCTGGGTGATGCACTTCGCTTTGAAAACCAAGCAGACCCCTTGGCCTTGATCGTCGCTCCCACACGGGAATTGGCGATGCAGGTCGAACGCGAGCTTTCGTGGCTCTATGCTTATACTGGTGCAAGGATCATCTCTTGCGTCGGCGGCATGGACCCATCCCGCGAACGCCGTCGCCTCCATGATGGCGCGCATATCATTGTGGGAACGCCCGGCCGCCTGCGCGACCATCTTGAACGTGGTGCGTTGAAGATCAATGGATTGAAAGCCCTCGTGCTCGATGAAGCCGATGAAATGCTGGATTTGGGATTCCGCGAAGATCTCGAATTCATTCTCGAAGCCACGCCAAAATCCCGCCAGACCTTCCTGTTCTCAGCGACCATGCCCAAGCCCATTGCCTTGCTGGCCAAGAAATATCAGCGCGACGCGTTGCGGATCGAGGCCAAGGGCTCCGAACGCGCCCATGCCGATATTGAATATCGTGCCATGCGCGTGGCCCCCAACGAAGTCGAACATGCCGTTGTCAACGTGCTGCGCTTTGTTGAATCGCAATCGGCCATCGTATTCTGCAACACGCGCGATCATGTCCGCCATCTTCATGCCACGCTCTCAGAACGCGGCTTTGCAGCGGTCAATCTCTCAGGCGAATTGAGCCAATCTGAGCGCAATCACGCGCTGCAGGCCCTGCGCGATGGTCGCGCCCGCGTCTGCGTGGCAACCGACGTGGCAGCACGCGGGATTGATCTTCCGAACTTGAACTTGGTGATCCACGCTGATCTCCCCAATGATGCGCAAACCCTGCAGCATCGCTAGGGCCGCACCGGGCGCGCTGGCCGCAAAGGCGTTTCCGTTTTGCTGGTGCCTCTGTCACGCCGCCGCAGGGCTGAGCAGATGTTGGCAACTGCCAAAGTCAGCCCCATCTGGAGCGGGCCGCCCCAGGCCGATGATATTCGAAAGCTTGACCAGCAACGTATGCTGCAAGACCCGCTGCTCACCGCTGTCAACAGCGAAGAAGATTTGGAAATGGCACGCTCCGTAATGGCCAATCGCCAGCCCGAGGAAATAGCAGCAGCCTTGGTGCGCATTTATCGCTCGCGGCTGCCTGCCGCTGAGGATGTGTTTGATCCAGGTCCGGGTGATGCCCGGGGCGGTCGCGCCGATTTCCGCGAGGCAAAGCCGCTGCGCCGCAAAGAGCATTCTGAATCTGGCCCGAGCGCCTTCACCTGGTTCCGCCTCGATATTGGCCGCAAGAACAACGCTGATCCAAAATGGCTGTTGCCGATGATCTGCCGCCGCGGCCATGTGACCAAGCCCGACATCGGTGCCATTCGCATCAACGAGAATGAAACGCGCTTTGAAATCGCCAATCACGCGGTCGAGAAATTCGCGGCCGCCATGGTCATCGCCGAGAAGGATGATGTGACCATTTCAAAGCTCGAAGGCGGCGCACCGGGCCCAGCACCAAGGTCTGAGCGCAAGCGCAGCTTTGAACGCAGCGAAGGCTCTGAAGGTAAAGAGCGCTACGAGGACAAGAAGCCCCATGGCTTTGAAGCCAAAACCGGCCAATCGGACAAAAAGCCGTTCGCCGGCAAGCCAAAATTCAAGGGCAAAGCCAAATTCAAGCCCAAGGGCGGCCCCTTCAAGGGCAGCAAAGGTCCCAGAGACAATGCCAACTAGGCGACGTCCGAACCGGGTTTGGGGCATTTGACATCCCCGCCGACTTCCCCTATCACCCCGCCATCTACAGGGCTTTAGGCCCTGTTTTTCTTGCCCGTGATGCTTTCGCATCTGTCAGCCAGACCATCGGCAGAGGAGGGTGGGTTTAGACGCCGCGGAATGCGAAAAGGCCATCCGGCTTTTGCGTTAAATTTTGCGGCAACCGTAAAAGGATGAAGAGAACATGTCGAAGCGTTTAAACGCCAAGTATAAAATTGACCGCCGTTTGGGCGAAAACATTTGGGGCCGCCCCAAGTCTCCCGTCAACAAGCGTGAATATGGCCCCGGCCAGCACGGTCAGCGCCGCAAGGGCAAGATTTCCGACTTTGGTACGCAGCTCCGCGCCAAGCAAAAGCTGAAGTTCTATTATGGCAACATCAGCGAAAAGCAATTCCGCGCGTCTTATGAACTGGCTTTGCGGATGAAGGGCGATAGCTCTGAAAACCTGATTGGCTTGCTTGAGCGCCGCATTGACGCTGTCGTCTACCGCGCCAAGTTTGTTCCAACCGTATTCGCTGCCCGCCAGCTCGTGTCCCATGGCCACGTGAAGCTGAACGGCAAGCGCGTCACCATTGCTTCCATCAAGGTGAAGGTTGGCGATGTCATCGAGTTGACCGACAAGGCCAAGGAAATGGCATCCGTTCTCGAGGCCCTGGCTTCAGCCGAGCGCGACACGCCGGATTATATCGAGACCGATGGCAAGTCCGCCAAGCTCACCCGCATTCCTTCGCTCTCGGATGTTCCATATCCAGTGCAGATGCAGCCAGCCCTCGTGGTGGAATTCTATTCGCGCTAAGGTGTGAACAGGTTTATGAATTCAAGGCCCGCGAGCAATCGTGGGCCTTTTTCATGTGAGGGCACAATGAGCGATATGTCAGACCGGATTGAAGTTCTTGAAACGCGCCTCGCCCATCAGGAGAAAACCATCAGCGACTTGAGCGACATGGTCACCAGCCAGTGGCGTAAGATTGAAATGCTGGAACGCCAGCTTCGTCATCTCAATGAAGAGATGCAATCCATGGATGCTTCAACCGTCCCCGTCGACAAGCCTCCGCATTATTGAAAGGCCAGCGCCACCTTGGCATCCGCATAGGCAAAGCAGCCAGCAATGGTGGGGCTGATTGGCAAGTCGCGGTAATTGCCAATTGCCCCTTCGGAAATCAGGCGGCCCGACAATCCTGCTTCATCGCCCGCCACCACCCAGATGAACCCAAATGACGTCTGGCGGATGGGCCTAGCCCCGGCCTTGATCAACGCGCCGAAGATTTGATCTTCCGATGTGCCGGGATTGAACACAGTGAGCATGGTGCCGGAAGCCTCAGGCGAAAGTGCGCTCTGCCGCATGATGATCGCCATGGCGGCCAGCCACACAAAAATCACCACTCCAAAAAAGGCCAAGGCAAATTTGTGAGCGGGCCAACCCATCAGGCAATGGCGAAGGCTGGCGCGCGCTTCTCGCGGATCGGGAGATGCACGAGGAATGCAAACAGCGCCAGACCAATACTCATCCACCACACCGGATCATAAGACCCAAACTGGTCATAGAGCTTGCCACCCA
>JBDSTO010000212.1:0-9911 GCA_039928255.1 Aestuariivirga sp.
CCAGTGGCCATGTCCATATCAACCTTGGGCAGAATGACTTCTGTTGGCATGACTTACACCCGCTTCATCACGAGGGCGCGAAGCCCGGCCACGATGTTTTCAACCTGGGGCACAGCGGCCTTTTCCAGAATGGGGCTGTAAGGAATGGGCGATTCCGAACCGCCCAGCCGCATGATGGGTGCGTCGAGATAATCAAAGGCTTCGCTTTCCGAAACAAGGGCCGAGATTTCAGCGCCGATGCCGAAAGATTTCACCCCTTCATAAACGCAAGCGAGACGCGTGGTTTTCTTCACACTTTCAAAAATCGTCGCGGTGTCGATGGGGCGCACCGAGCGGAGATCAATCACCTCGATATCAATGCCTTCGGCCATCAAAGTTTCGGCAGCCTCAAGCGATTTTGAAACCATGATGCCGGAGGCAACAATCGTTGCCTGCTTGCCCTCACGGCGCACAATCGCCTTGTCGAGCGGCGTGCGATAGGCGTTTTCGGGCACGTTGCCCTTCACCTTGTAGAGAAGCTTGTGTTCGAAAATCAGAACGGGATCGGGATCGTCAATGGCCGCCAGCAACATGCCCTTGGCATCTTCCGGCGTTGAAGGTTCAACCACTTTCAAACCCGGCACATGGCCAAACCAGGCTTCCAGCGATTGCGAATGCTGGGCCGCAGCGCCAGTGCCAGAGCCACATGGCATGCGGAAAACCACGGGAACCGAAATCTTGCCGCCCAGCATATAGCGCATCTTGGCGGCCTGGTTGACGATCTGCTCCATGGCAAGCGAGGCAAAATCCGAGAATTGAAATTCATAGACGGGGCGCGCGCCTGCAATGGCTGCACCCACGGCAACGCCCGCACCACCCAGTTCAGAAATTGGCGTGTCGCGTACGCGGGTTTCACCAAAGCGCGCGATGAGATCGCCAGTCACGCCGAAGGCGCCGCCATAAACGCCGATGTCTTCGCCCATGATGAACACGCGCTCATCGGCTTCCATGGCCTGGGCCAGACCTTCCTGAATGGCTTGCGAGAAAGAAAGTTCGCGGTTCATGCTGCACCGCCGACGGTATAGACATCGCGCAAGATAGTTTCGACCAACGGATTGGTGCCACCTTGGGCGAAATTGAAACCGTCATTCACTTCGGCTTCAACCTCGGCGCGGACGGCGGCAACTTCGGCTTCTGTCAATACGCCGAAAGACTGCAGCTCTTCTTCAAAAGCTGGAAGGGGATCGCGTGATTTCCAATCCTCGATTTCTTCCTTGGTGCGATAACGGTTTCGGTCGGAGCGGGAATGGCCACGCGTGCGATAGGTCTTGCATTCAATGAGGCTTGGGCCTTCGCCATTGCGGGCGCGTTCGGCGGCAATCATCATGGCTTCATTGACATCAGCGATGGAGTTTCCATCAACGATCACACCCGGCATGTTGTATGCAGCGGCGCGGGTGGCAATGTCTTTGACGGCGGTTGATCGCTCGGTTGAAACCGACATGCCATATTGATTGTTTTCGCAAACATAAATCACCGGCAACTTCCACACGGCGGCAATGTTGAGTGATTCATGAAAGGCGCCTTCATTGTTGGCACCATCACCAAAGAAACACACGGCAACGTCCTTGCCCTTGCGCTGCTGAATGGCGAGTGCGGCACCTGTGGCAAGCGGCAGGCCACCGCCCACAATGCCGTTGGCACCGAGATTTCCCGTCGCCGGATCAGCGATGTGCATCGAGCCACCACGGCCCCTGCAATAGCCTTCTTCCTTGCCGAAAAATTCGGCGAACATGTATTTCACCTCAGCGCCCTTGCCGATGCAATGGCCATGGCCGCGATGAGTTGAAGTGATGTAATCGGCGTTCGACAAGTCCATGCAGATGCCAACCGCCGAGGCTTCCTGGCCAATCGAAAGATGCATCGTGCCATGGGTCAGCCCGCGCACATATGAGTCTTCGGCCATCTCTTCAAAACGGCGGATCAGCCACATGCGGCGCAAGGCATCGCGCAGCTGTTCCTTGGTATGCTTGGCATAAAACGGGCGGGCATTGTTTTTGGACTTGGGCTTGGTGGTCATCATGGGCCTTTAATATGAAACTTTTGTATTTGTAATAGTATATAAGTATCGTATATAGATCAAGGGGCAGTCGCGGTCATTTGCGCCAGCTTTTCCTTAGCGCGCGGGATCATTGAGGGGGACATGCTGAGTTCGGTCAGCCCCATTTCAATGAAACGGGGAATAAGATCAACGCGGCCAGCGGCCTCACCGCACATGCCGACCATGATGCCGGCTCTGTTTCCGGCTTCTGCGGTCATGGCGATGGCGCGCATGACAGCGGGATGGGTGACATCGTTCAGTTTGGCGAGGCGCGGATTGAGGCGGTCGGCTGCCATCACATATTGGGTCAAATCATTGGTGCCGATTGAAAAGAAGGAAGCATCCTTGGCCAGATCATCAGCCACCATGACGGCAGCGGGGGTTTCAATCATCACGCCCAAGGCAAATTCAGCGTAGGGCTTGCCTTCGGCCTTCAATTCGTCGGCACAGATTTTGATCAGCGCTTTCACGGCACGTAGCTCTGCCGCATCGACAATCATTGGCACCATGACCTTGATGTTGCCTTCGACAGCGGCCCTGAGAAGAGCGCGCAGTTGCGGCTTGAACACATCGGGCCGGTCGAGGCACATGCGCACGCCGCGCCAGCCCAGAAACGGATTTTCCTCATGCGGAAATTCAATGCCGGCCACCGGCTTATCGCCGCCAATGTCGAGCGTGCGAACGATGACCGAATGCGGCTTGAAGGCCTTTGCCACCCGCTCATAAATTTCAAACTGGATTTCTTCTGACGGCAATTCCTTTTGCTGCATGAAAAGCAATTCCGTGCGGAAGAGGCCCACACCCATTGCACCTGCATCAAGGGCCGCTGTGATTTCATCGGGCGAGCCGATGTTGGCTGCGACTTCGATGATCTTTCCATCAGCGCGCTGGGGCTGGAAGGCCTTATAGACTTTGAGCGCCTCATGCTCGGATTGTGCGGCGGCCTTGCGTTTGGCAAATTCGGCCTGAATCGCCTGGTCAGGATCAACCACAACCTCGCCGGACTTGCCATCAAGGCCAACAAGCTTGGCATCGATCAGTCCCCGCGTCGCGTCGCCCAAGCCGAGAACGGCTGGCACAGAATGTGATCTTGCAATGATGGCGATGTGCGAGGTGACGGAACCCCTTGCGCAGATGATGCCAGCGATTTTCTTCAAGGGCGCGCGCGTCAATTCAAATGCGCCCACATCATCAGCTACCAGAATGGCCCCTGCTGGCACCTTGCTCAAATCAGTGTCCTTCTTGCCCAACAGGCTCAAAGCAATCTGGCGGCCCACGGCTCGCAAATCATCGGCGCGCGCTTTCAAATAGGGATCGGCCATTTTGGAAAAATCTTCGGCCGTTCTGGCGCTGGTCGCCAACACTGCTGACAACGCGCTATGCCCCGACTCGATGGCTGCAAACATGTCGCCCAGCATAGCGTCATCGGCAACAATTTCAGACAGGGCCTGAATGATGCCGCGTTCCGCCGCACTGATCGACTTGTCATCAATGCTGCCTTGCATGTTGTGACGAACTGCGGCGATGGCGATTTCCAGTTTGTTGATTTCCGCAGCGGTGCCGGGACCCGAAATTTTCAGATTATCGGCGACGATTTCTTCGGGGAAATAGGCAAAGACCGGACCAAGGCCCACACCTTCTGATGCGGCAATGCCTTTCAGGCTGTTAGCTGAAAACTGGCTGTTCTCTGATGACGCAATGGCTGACGTTTGCGTTGCTGCTGCTGGGCCTTCATCATCAAGGCCCGCATCAGGATTTTCAAGGTAGCGCCTAAGACTTTCCAGTGCGGCGGCTTCATCTTCGCCTTTGACCCGCAAGGTGACTTCATCATTTTCCATGACGGACAGCAGCATCAGCTTCACTGAGCTCTTGGCGCTGGCGGATTTTCCGGATTTCACAATTTCAACATCGCTGGCAAAACTTTTTGCAAGCTTTACAAAGCGGGTCGCAGGACGGGCATGAAGCCCTTCACGCACGCGAACGGTAATTGTGCGTTCCATCCGTTTGGTCCAATCCTCTAAAAACTAACTGATCGAAATGATGTTGCCGGCATTGAGATTGGCCATGATGTCGGCTGCTGCCAACATGGTGGCACAGATTTCGCCGGGCCGTTCTGCAGATTTTGCATCGTTGAAATTGATTACGACATGGCCGATGTCCAAAACTTTTTTCCATGCGGCAGGGCCAATGGCGGTGATGGTTGCGGCCAATTTACCGATCATGATCTTGTCACCGGGCTTTGGCGCCTTATCGCTGGTTGCTTCCACTTTATGGAGCACCGAGACTTCCGCCAATTCCGGTGGTGCACCTTCGGCGAACAGGATCAGCACGCCATTTTCAACAAGGTCGGCAACGTCGGGGCCAACGGCCTTGATGGTGGTTTTGAGAAACATGATTGTCCTTGAACACCCAATTTACAGAATGAAAAGGCCGAAGCACCGAGTAGATGCTTCGGCCAGACTTGTTAGTGGAAGACCACCAGGCTTACGAGATATGCGATGACCACAGAGACCGGGCCCATGATCTGACGGCTGATCAGAACCGCAGGAACGCCGATTTCAATGGTCTTTGGTTTTGCTTCACCCAATGCAAGACCCACGGGCACGAAGTCGCAACCGACTTGCGTGTTGTAGGCAAAGAGGGCAGGCAGAGCCATGGCCGGGGCAATCGTACCGTTGGCGATTTGCGGGCCGATAATGGCCACACCGATCACCTGGGCAATGACAGCGCCTGGGCCCAAGATGGGCGACAGGAACGGCAGACCGCAGATCGCCGAGATCACCAGCAAGCCAAACACGTTGTTTGCCAAGGGTCCGAGCGGCTGGGCGAGCACGTCACCGATGCCGGTATAGAGGATCAAGCCGATCAACATGGTCACGAAGGCCATGAAGGGCAGCACGTTTCTCACCAACTGGTCGATAGAGCGGCGGCCGGCATTGAAGAAGATGCCAACCACGCGGCCCATGATGCGGCCAACCGTGGTGATCAGGTTGATAAGTCCACCCTGATCGCTGGTGTCGGCAACAACCGTCGAGGCAGCTGCATTTTTTCCGGCGGCTGCAGTTGCAGCCATCGAGCCTGCGGTTGAGGCAACGCCAGCCAATGTTGGTGTTGCTGAACCATCAGCCATTTCCATATCCTTGACCGCAACGCCCGAAACATAAATGTCTTCGGTGATGAACTGGGCCATGGGACCAGCCTGGCCCACAGGGGTCAGGTTGACGGTTGGGATGCGCTTCCTCGGATAGACGCCGCAACGTGCGGTGCCACCACAATCAACAACGACTGCGGCCATTTCGCTTTCCAGTGGCGGGGTTTTGAACCCGTCAACGGCGATGCCGCCCGTCAGTTCGGCCAAGCGCTTGGCTACGGGGTGAATGCCACCACCGGTTACCGAGACAATCTTGTCGCGCTGGTCGGTTGGCAGAATGACCAATGGGCCACCCCAGCCATTGCGGCCTTTGGAGACTTTTACTGCTTTGTATGGTGCTTTTGCCATGATGTTGATCCTTATGCTTCGAGATCAACGCCCTGGCGACGTGCCAGAAGCAGTGTGATACGTTCAGTCAGAATGCCTTTCAGCAAAATCACAACCATACCGACGATGGCATACCAAAGCGCCATCTGGATGTGATAGCCAGCAGGCACAGCGCCCTTTTTCTCAAGTTCGAGAAGGGCAACCAGCACGCCGCCCCAGACGAAATATTCGCCGGGATTGATGTGCGGGAACAGGCCCAGTGGCGGATGCACGTAAGACACCGCCGCATCATAGAAGGCTGGCTTGTGCTTTTCTTCGAGGAACGAACCGAAAGTATAGGCCATCGGGTTGGTGAGGAAGAACACCGAGATCAACGGCAGAACCGTATAACGGGTCAGCGCTGTCTTGCCGGCCCAGCGGGCAAGTCCGGTCACGCGGTCTTCACCAATGAGGCCGGTCACAGCGTAGAACGCTGTCATCAATACCACGAGTGTGGGGACGATGCCGGTGACAAAGCCGACGAACACTTCGCCGCCTTTTTGGAACATGCCGATAAAATATTTTGCGGCGCCAGCAAGCCAGCCCAGCTGGGTTTCCTGCTGAACGTTTTTCAGTTTTTCCTTGAACTGGTCGACAGTGATTGTCGTGTCGTCGACCAAAATCAGATGGCCAGCCTGGCCATGGTCAGTCTGGGCTGCTTGCCCCAGACTTTCGAGTGTTAAGTGGGTCACAGCTGGCAGATGCTGTAACGCATCGTGCAGTTGCCCCACCATTGACATAAGTGCCATTATTTTCTCCCTTTTTCCTGGCAGTTTGCTTCTTGAGCGCAACTACGCATGCGCCAACTCGGAGCCTCCCTTTTGGAGTTGCTCACGATCCTGTTTCACCCGCATGATCTGCTGGACGGCTTTTTCAGCGGCTTCTTTCAAACTTGATTTCTTGGGTTCATCAGAAAGTTTTTCGAGAACCTGGGCCAGCGAAAGACCCACATATTCTTCTTGGGGCTTGAAGGAGGCAAAGACTGTGGAACCCCGCATCATCAAGAACTGGTTCACTTTCAAATCAGTCGTGGCGACAATCATCACGATGGCGCCCTTGCCCAAGCGGCGCGGTCCATAGCCTGTGCCGACATAGCCAGAATTATATTGCTGCTGGAGAACTTTGAGTTGGCCCGAATAGCGCCGCGTCTGATACCACACGCCGACGGACTGGAGTGCCCAGACACCCACCCAAGCCAGCAAAATCCATTGCCATGTTGGCATTTAAAGCTCCCACCCCGGCATCACATTCCGCAATCTCAATGTTGCAGTTTTCGCGCGCCTGTTTATTAGTTGACCAATAATGTACATTTGTATCGGCGGATGTCAATGTGTTTCGTATCTCGCAACTGCGTCAAACATCATGCTGGAGAATGGCACGAAACGCTTTGACTCGCAGCATTGAATTGGAAAAGCCTGTGGCCTGTTGGAAAGTGGAACCCGGGAATTGAAAGAAGATACAATCAAGCTGGTCATTTTTGACTGTGATGGCGTGTTGGTGGACAGCGAGCCCGTGTCAGCGCTTGCCTATCAGATTGTCTATCGCCGCCATGGCGTTGACCTGAGCCTGGACATGTTTCGCCGCTGCATCGGCATGAAGCAGACCGATATTCTGGCGCTTCTGCATTCGTTGACCGGCGTTGCCCTGCCGCCCGAAAGCATTGCAGAAATATGGCCGGAAACCCGCAAATTGTTTGAAGGACAGCTGCGGGCAACAGATGGTCTCGCCGGTTTTCTGGGGAGCCTCGCCCAGGAAAAATGCGTGGCGTCGTCTTCCAGTTTGGAGAGAATCAATTTTTGTCTCGGTCTCACGGGACTTTTAAAATTTTTCCCCGGCGACCAAATTTTCAGTTCGTCCATGGTGAAACGCGGCAAGCCAGCGCCGGATCTATTTCTTCATGCCGCCGAAAAACTGGGCTTGGCACCTCTGCATTGCGTGGTGATTGAAGACTCGCCTTACGGCGTGGAAGGCGGGCTTGCCGCTGGCATGCAGGTTATTGGATATACCGGCGGCAGCCATTCCGAACCTACGCATGAGCCCAGACTACGAAAGGCTGGCGCCCAGCATGTGTGTGAAACCTGGGATCAAATCCATTCGGTTTTGCAGGGGCTTTAAATGAAAGAGGGCCGGAGTTTCCTCCGGCCTTGGAAGTTGAGGGAACAGGCATATTGGCGCCCATAAACACCGCAGCAGACGCAAAGCGATAGGTTTGGGGGTGCTTCGTAAACTCGTCTGGTTGCCCAAATATAGTACAATTGCTTTCTACAAAGTCAAATGTTTCATTTATAGTTTTTGAGAATTCATGAAACTTTGCAAAGAATTTGCGACGATCAAGAAAATTGCATTAAAGAGAATCAACGCAACAAGGACCTTCGCTTTGGCCCGTTCTATAAAAACACTTCCCGACCAACCGGAACGTTCGGCTGGCCGCATTGCCCGAAACCGCATGCGCATCGCCTGGATGTATTATGTCGAAGGTCTCACACAGAGCGAAATTGCAGACAATCTGGGTATTGGCCGCGTTACCGTGGTGCGCAATATCAACGAAGCAATCAAGCAGCGCGAAGTGCGAATCTGGATCACGGGGCAGATGGCCGAGTGCCTTGATCTTGAAAAACAACTGAAAGAAGAATTCGGTCTGATCGACGCCATGGTGGTGCCTGAACCTTCAAACCCGGAGAACACCTATAAATCAATTGGTGCTGCTGCTGGCATGTATGTGACCGACAAGCTCACCGACAATTTCTGCCTGGGTGTGGGTTGGGGCGCAACACTTTATGAATCGCTGCAAACCCTGTCGCACCGCGAGTTGAAGGGCGTTGAAGTTGTCTCGCTGCTCGGTGGCATTGTCCAGGCCAAGCGCTTCAACCCGGCGGAATTTGCCTGGCAGTTTGCTAATACTGTGGGAGCGGATTGTTATTTGCTCACCGCTCCAGCCCTGGTGGATTCGCCCAAGACGCGTGAGGCTTTGATTGAACGCTGCGGCTTGAAAGAGGTCATGGACCGCACGGCCAAAATGGATATGGCGCTGTTGTCGGTGGGCACCATGCAGGCGCAATCCACCTCATTCCGCCTGGGTTTCCTGAATGAGGAGGAGCGCCAATCCCTGATCAAGAAGGGTGCTGTTGGCGACCTGCTCTATAATTTTTATGATGCTGATGGCGCGTTGGTGAAGCATCCGATTAATGATCGCGTGATGTCGGTTCCCATCGACATGATCCGGAAGGTTCCGCGCCGCGTGATGATTTCGGGTGGCGTTGAAAAGGTTGATGCCTTGTTGGGTGCCTTGAAACTTGCGGCTTGCAATGTTCTGATTACCAGCGAAGCGACGGCGGAGCAGTTGCTGGCGCGCCGCCAAAAGTTGAAGCCCGCTGCCTAGTCGAAGACCAGACTTGCAGCACCGATGAGGCCGGAGTTGTCGCCCAATTTCGCTTTCACCAGAGGCACATCTTTGAACGCCGCCATGGCATTGGCATCCATATAGGCACGGATTGCCGGATAGAGCGCTTCAAATTCATTGGAGAGGCCGCCGCCCATCACCAGAATTTCGGGGCTGAACAAATGAAGCAGGCTGGTGAAGCAAAGGCCCAGCAACATTGCTTCGTGGGCCACAAGTTCCTTCGCCACCGCATCACCAGATTTCGCGGCGGCAAAAACCTGCTGCGTGGTGATGGCAGGATTTGCCATGCGTTTTCGGGCACGCGCTGTAAAAGCCGGGCCCGCAGCATAGGCTTCAATGCAACCTTTATTGCCGCAATTGCACATGAGGCCATCAGGCTCAATCGCCATATGCCCAACATGACCGCCCATGCCTTTGCGCCCGCGCATCACATGATTGTCGACGATGACGCCGCCCCCAACACCGGTTGAGACCGTGACATAAACAAGATTGGCAAGGCCCTGCCCCGCGCCAAAACGCCATTCGCCGATTGCTGCGGCGATACCGTCATTCTCGAGCTTCACATCCATCTGCAGTGTTTTTTTCAGGGCATCACGCAGCGGAAATTCGGTGAAGCCCTTGAGTGTCGGAAGCGAAAGCGCCAGACCCTTATCTGTATCAAGCGGGCCCGGTGATGAAACGCCAACGCCGAGGATTTCAAATCCCGCCGCCTTGGTTTTCACTTTGCTGACGAGTTCGCCAATCTGCTGGACAACTTTTTCCGGGCCCGCTTCAGCTTCCGTCAAGACACTGTCGCGCTCAAGAATGTTGCCCGCGGCATCAACCAGTGCCGCGCGAAGTTGCGTGCCACCCAAATCAACGGCGATGGCAATATCTTTCATTTTATAAACTGTGCAGCCAGTTCATGCGGGCAT
>JBDSTO010000213.1:0-7945 GCA_039928255.1 Aestuariivirga sp.
ACCCAAATGGTGAAGGCGGCACCGAAACCGAGGATGGATTTCACATTTAAGCCGCCGCCATGCAATTCGGCTACTTTCCTCACCGCCGCCACGCCAAGGCCTGTACCGAAGCTCTTGGTGGTGAACAGGGGCTCGCCAACCTTGGCCAAAATATCTGGCGCAATGCCCGGGCCATTGTCGCTGACGGTGATTTCAATGCGACCGCGAACCTCACCCAGTGAAACGGTAATCGTGGGCTCGCCCTTCACCTTGGACGCACCTTCCGCGTTGGCGAGGGCCTCTGCTGCATTGGACACAAGGTTGATGACACCGCGACGCATGCGCTCGGGATCAATGGCTGCAACGATGTTGTTGTTCGTCACCACATAGCGCAGTGTGACGTGGGAGGGCAGGCGCGCGGCCTCCTCCTGTAGAATGCCTTCCAACCAATCCACCACATCGACTTCAGCCGTATTGGCCGGCTGCGACCGCGAATAGTCCAACAACTGTGTAATGATCATGTCACAGCGCAGAATTCCCTGTTCAATGCGTTGCAGTTGGCTGCTCACATCAATGGGTGAGGATTTGAGTTTGCGCTGAAGCATAAAAACGGTCGTGCGCACACTGCCCAACGGATTGCGAAGTTCGTGGGCAACCGTCGCTACAAGATTTCCGAGTTGTCCCAGCCTTCCCTTTTTCACAATGTCTTCTTGCGCTTCAGTCAACTGGCGCAGGCGTTCGGCCAATTCACCGTTCAGCCTTGAAACGTCATTGTTGAGAACTTGGAAAGCCTCGGAAATTGCCTGTGCCTCGGCTTCGGATTTCTCGGCAGTATCTTTGGCTTTTCGCATTGAAACTGCCAACGCATGGGCTTGGGCGGCGTTGCGCGAGAGGAGTGTAATGCACACACCCACGGCGAAAACTGAAATCATCAAAATCATCAGGCCCGTGAAACGAATGGAATTTGAAGTCAGTAGGCCCTTGCTGTGGAGGAACACCGAATTAGATTCGCCGACCCACACAAACCACGGGCTTCGTGCATCCTTGACCTCCAAGGGAATGACCTGCGAATAAATCAAGTTCGGATCGACCTCCGCCTTGGCGATATATTCGGCTGAACTGGTAAGGGTTTTAACGCCGTCCGATGAATTTACATAGCCATTGCCCGGATTGACAAAGGCCATGTTCTGCGTTGGCAAGAACTGCTTCAAGGCGCTGGAGAGAATGACGGCCGAGATCATGCCCTTGATTTTTCTGTCGGTGCCATAGAACGGCACGGAAAAAACGATGCCAGAGCGGTCTGGGTCATTGGCGGTCGAATTGTAGCGGCGGTTGTCGCAGGTGATGACTTCCGGGCCTGAAATGAATGGAACGTCCAGTCCTGTGATGGAGCTGGTGTTCGGATATTTGCTTTTCAGCCAGGAAGCCTGGTCGGCCATCAGCTCGTACTCATGGATTTCCACAGTTGGCAATTGGGCCTGTGGCAAGAGTTTTTTGCGGATGGGCAGGCCAAAGCCCCGGGCGGCACCTTCGCCTGTCCCATCTTGAATGTCGCCCCCGGTGATGAACCGGTCAAACATCACGATTGGTTCTTCAGGCTTCAGGGTGACGGGATCGATCTTGTTCGGGCTCAAATCAATGGGGACGACATAGACCTCCGATACGTCCACGCTGCTGGCAATGTTATTATAGATCTGGATGAAAGCCTGACGCCCTTCTTCGGATAGATTGCTGCCGTGGCGGTCAATGGCCCTGACGCTTGGCAGCAGCGAAAGCGTTCGAATGTTTTCGTAGATGGAGCGAACGGCACTTTCCAGCCGTGCCACATCGCGCGTGGCGCTGCTTTGACTGGCTTCAATATACAACTGGCGGGAGAGATTTATGCGCTGCTGCCAATTGTTTTGGATGACAAAAACCAGGGCAACGGTCAGTCCCAGCAAACCCAACATGGTAAGTTTGTAGCGATTCAACTCATTGCCTCTGAACAGATTTCGTCCATTCACATGTAATCCCCATCTGTAAATGACGTATTAAGCGAAAAACCTGCTTTTTCTGCGCTTCGGCTCTAGTAGTGATTGCAAAGTCAGCCCTTTTCCTCAGGCGCCAGATTGGCTAGTCAGGGCAAAAGGGAGTTCCAATTGACAGTTGCATTTGTGTTTCCGGGGCAGGGCAGCCAGGCCGTTGGTATGGGTAAGGCTTTGGCTGATAATTTTGCCAGCGCCAAAGCCGTGTTCGCCGAGGTCGATGAGGCCTTGGGCCAAAAGCTTTCCACCCTGATGTGGGAGGGGCCTGAAGCTGATTTGACGCTCACCGAAAACGCCCAGCCCGCCTTGATGGCCGTGTCCATGGCGGCGATGCGTGTTCTGGAACAAGAACACGGGATCAGTCTCGCCAAGATAGCCAAATTCGTGGCCGGGCATTCGCTTGGCGAATATTCGGCCCTGGCCGCCGCTGGGACTTTCTCACTTGCCGATACCGCGCGCCTCCTCAAGATCCGTGGCAAGGCCATGCAGGCGGCAACACCAGTGGGTGTTGGTGCGATGGCAGCCCTGCTGGGCTTGGATTTTGCAACGGCCTCTGCCGTCGCCGCAGAAGCAGCGCAAGGCGATGTGTGCCAGGCCGCCAATGACAATTCCGATGGCCAAGTCGTAATCTCCGGCACCAAGGCCGCTGTCGACCGCGCCTGCGAGATCGCCAAGGCCAAGGGGGCCAAGCGCGCCATTCTGCTGCCCGTATCCGCACCCTTCCATTGCGCCTTGATGAAGCCCGCCGCCGATGCGATGGCGCAAGCGCTGTCACAGGTCACCATGAATGCGCCCGCCGTGCCACTCATCTCCAACGTTCTGGCTGCACCAACAAGCGACCCTGCCTTGATCCGCCAGAAGCTCATCGAGCAAGTCACAGGCACCGTGCGCTGGCGCGAAAGTGTGACCTTCATGGCCGCCCAAGGTGTTAATCTGTTTGTTGAAGTTGGTGCTGGTAAAGTCTTGACCGGACTCGCAAAAAAGAATGCACCGGAAGCGCAAGCCATCGCCGCTGGAACACCTGATGACATCGCCGCCGCCGCCCTCATTTTGAAGCAAGGATAATCCCATGTTTGATCTCACAGGAAAAACCGCACTCATCACAGGCGCCACAGGCGGCATCGGTGCGGCCATCGCCAAGGCGCTGCATAAGGCGGGTGCCACCGTCGCAATTTCCGGCACACGCCAGCCCGCCCTCGATGCGCTGAAAGCCGAACTGGGCGAGCGCGTGTTCACGATAGCCTGCAATCTGGGTGACCCAACAGATGTTGAGAAGCTGGTCCCCGCCGCTGAAGCCGCCATGGGCGGGCTCGACATTCTCGTCAACAATGCTGGTGTGACCAAGGATGGCTTGGCCATGCGCATGAAGGACGAAGACTGGCAGAGCGTCATCGACATCAACTTGACGTCGAACTTCCGCCTCAGCCGCGCGGCGATGAAGGGCATGATGAAGAAGCGCCAAGGTCGCATCATCAATGTGACATCAATCGTCGGGGTGACGGGCAATCCCGGCCAGGCCAATTACGTGGCATCGAAAGCGGGCTTGATCGGCCTCACCAAATCGCTGGCGCAGGAACTGGCCACCCGCAACGTGACGGTGAATTGCGTGGCCCCGGGCTTCATCGCAACGCCGATGACCGATGTTCTGAATGAGAAGCAGAAGGAAGCAATCCTCGGCCGCATTCCATCCGGCCGCATGGGCGGGCCTGAAGATATTGCCGCTGCCGTTTTATATCTGGCCTCGAACGAAGCGGGCTACGTGACGGGGCAGACGCTGCACGTCAACGGCGGCATGGCGATGATTTGAGGGTGATCTGGGCATGACTCTGCCCTTGTTCACCGGAGCACCCCCGGTGGAGGAAAGAAAAAGGGACGCGTGGGGAGATCCGACGCGAAAGTTGCGGCTAGAGTATTGCCGCGATGGTGCGCTGGGTTGCCCCACGCGTTAACAGGTTTTCAAAATCCGCTGGACAATCACGCTGTTTTGACCCTCCAGCCGAACACCCCACCTTAAGGGGCTAGATCGGGCTGTAGAAAGAGGGCGACGGGCGCCGCGAGGCGGCAAATGGGCGAACCAAGAACCCACCGTAAACGACTGGCCTACCAGGCCCGGCCCGAAGGCCGGCGCATCCAACGAACCTGCCTTGATGACAACGCACGTTACGCTGCCTCCAAGACCTGCCGCCCCACCATCCAGTTCACCGTCGCGAACAGAACCCCGGCGGTGGAGTGAGAGGATGTAAAGCATATAATAGGAATGTTTTCAAGTACAATATTTCGGTAATGTCTCAGTTTGAATAGGAACTAAATTTTTTGCTTCGCAACCCGTGTGGTGCGTTGTCGGCTTTTATGATATGGTTCAAAAAGAGGTTCCATATGGCGGAAATTTCGTTCCCTTGTTGCTTTTGCGCAAAAGAAATTGAGAAGACTGACATTGACCCATGTCACGTTACGGTGGCCACGGTTGATGGCCGAAAACAGTTTTGGAGTTGTCATGGAGCATGCTTCAAGGCTGCCTTGACTCAGGGCGAATTCAAATTGCTTTATGAGCCCGCTTTTTTCTAGGAGTTCCTATGCCTAAAGGTCCACGCGGAGAAAAACGTCCAGCCGATTTTATCGGCGCTGTCGTCCTAGTTGGCCGCATTGCCTCCCGACATGCAGAGGAAGTTAAGGCGAAAAATACCCGTTTATGTAAATGGCTGAACTTGCTGAACATGTGGTCGTGAAGAAATATAGTCAAGCTCAGCTGGACGATGTGCAAGGAAAATTCGACTTGGTCTTTCCTCCTGATCTTGTCGCGCTGCTCAGACTGGGCGGCTTGGCGTCCCATGATTGGAACGACGAAATCAAAATCAGGAGCATGCTGGCATGGCCCATGGAAACCCTGCTATTCGATGTCGAGAACAACGGGCTGTGGTGGACGGAATGGGGGCCACGCCCCGAGCAGCCGGAAAGCAGACGGGAAGTCGTGGCGCGAATCATTGGGCAGGCTCCACGTCTCATCCCAATCTATTCTCACAGATTTCTACCTCAAACGCCGAGCGAGGCGGGCAACCCCGTGTTTTCGGTCTACGGTTCGGATACGATCTATTATGGTGTCAATCTTCATGACTACATCCAACGAGAGACACACGGGTTCAAAAGTTTTCCGTGGCCCAATAGCATTCGGCCAATCCCGTTCTGGTCCGATCTCGTAGCCTGTAATAGCCATTAGCGCAGCGAAAAGCCAAAGTCCGCGCCGGATGCAAACTGAGACACCTCGCCCAAAGGTGGCGTCAGCATCAATAGGAATTTAATCTATCAGCATCGATTGTCATCGCACCGGGGTGTAATTTCCTGTAAGCTTGCTCAAAGAACACTCCAGTAGGACATTATAGGGATGACAGGTTCTGATTGGTTGGCAGCAATTGCGGGAGGGGCTTTGTTGGTCTTTGTTTTGTTCGCATTCGTGAAGGGTGATAGGGCTAAACCAATCCAATCAAACAAACATCAAGCCTCGGATGATGCTGTGCGCTATAAGAGCGGTCAAATTGGGGGCCATGATGGCTAAAGGTCGACTCGGAGAAAAACTTCAGCCCATGTCATCCATCAAGCGGGAATTTGTCGCGGTTTACGATTATGGGCAAGGTGGTGTTTGGTTTTTGATTATCGCCCGGTCGCGCCAAGAAATTGAGGGCAGATTTTCCTTTCTAAAAGTGTTTGAGGAGAAGCCCGATATTGTCACTTGGGAAATTTCCAACGAATTTCGGCAAGACATAGATAGCCCAAATGTCCCAATGTTGGCTAAAATCCTGAAAGAAGTTTCTACTTAGCGCCACACTCAAATGCTGCCGAAAGAAGCTAGTCCTCTAAGGGCACCACGTACGGAGAAATAAACTCCAAAAATTCAGCCTCTGTCATTGCGCCTTCAATGACCGCAACAATGAGTTCGCCCAATTCCTTAGTATCAGGGAGAACGACAGTGAAGCCATTCGCTTGCATAAATTGAATTGCGGAAACTAGGGCTGTGCGTTTGTTGCCTTGTTCGAACGGATGGTTTCTCACCAGAGAGAACAGCAACACGACGGCCAACTCAATAACGTTGTCAGTTTCACCAAAAGCAAAACGATTCATCGGGGACGCGAGGGCGATCTCGAGCCCGCTCCGGTTTATGACCGCAAACGACTCTCCCGTTTCAGATACAACGTCTTTGTTGGTTTCGATTACTTCGTCGGCGGGAAGCCAAAGAGGCTCATTTAGCAAGGTGCGCGAGTGTCTTGCTGAAGCGAGTCTTGATGTCTTTCCGCATTTTGGCGTAGTCGACAGGCTGCTTGCGAGGGCGGGCTTCGAAAGATTTGGTCAAGTCAGCCGCCTTCTCATCCGCAACACCCTGTGGCGCAGATTTTTTGGAAGAGCGATTATGCTTCTCCAATTTGAGGGTGGACATCTTGTTCTCCAAAGCCATCTTCTGGCTAAACATGATATGTTAGATATCAAAATGCAATAAACAATGAGTTGAGCTGAGATTTTAACTGTGAAACAAATACTTGCAGAGACAGAGTGTCAGTCGTTCCGTTTCACGCGCCATGTTGTGTGATTAATCGCGAAGCGGGCTTCCTAGGGGAAACATAGCATCCCCAACTCAAAACACCGACAATTCCGTGACACTCAATTCCCCAAAATCCTTCTTTTGACGGCCTCGGAATCTGTGCTAACAGGGCGTGGTGAACAGGGCGGAAGGCCCTGTACGTTATTATTGTTTAACAAGGACCAGAGCACATGAGTGACACCGCAGACCGCGTAAAGAAGATTGTTGTTGAGCACCTCGGTGTCGACGCCGACAAAGTGAAAGCCGACGCAAGCTTCATCGATGACCTCGGTGCTGACAGCTTGGACACGGTTGAACTTGTCATGGCCTTCGAAGAGGAATTCGGCATCGAAATTCCTGACGATGCTGCCGAAACGATTCAGACCGTGGGCGACGCCGTGACCTTCATTGACAAGGCCAAGGCCTGATCTTTGGCCTCTGGGCATTCGAATTGGCGCAGGGCAGGGGTTGAACTCCTCGCCCTGCGTTTTCATGTTTGAGGGATGAAAATGTATAAACGTGTCGTCATCACCGGAATGGGCATGGTCTCGCCTTTGGCAGCCAATGTCGAGGATACCTGGTCGAAGCTTCTGGCGGGCCAGTCGGGCGCAGGCCCCATCACCAAATTCGACACGTCAGACTTGTCGGCCAAGATCGCCTTCGAGGTCAAATATGGCGACGGCACAAACGGCACGTTGAACCGCGACGATTGGCTCGATACCAAAGAACAACGACGCTTTGATGACTTCATCCAGCTCGCCATGATTGCTGCCCAGCAGGCGCTCAAAGACGCCAACTACAAGCCCGCAACGCCTGATGAGCAATATCGTGCCGGCGTTCTCGTGGGCTCCGGCATTGGCGGACTGCCCTCGATTTATGACACGTCCATTCTGCTCCATGAAAAAGGCCCGCGCCGCATCAGCCCCTTCTTCATTCCGGGCTCGCTGATCAATCTGGCTTCCGGCATGATTTCAATTCAAAGCGGCTTCAAGGGCCCGAACTCTGCCGTGGTCACGGCGTGCTCAACGGGCGCCCATGCCATCGGCGATGCCGCACGCATCATCATGATGGATGATGCTGATGTGATGTTGGCGGGCGGTGCGGAAGCAACGATCAGCCGCTTGGGCGTTGCGGGCTTCATCGCCTGCAAGGCACTCTCAACGGGATATAACGACACGCCGACCAAGGCCTCGCGCCCCTATGACAAAGACCGCGATGGCTTCGTCATGGGCGAGGGTGCGGGCGTTGTGCTGCTGGAGTCACTGGAGCACGCGCAAAAGCGTGGTGCGAAGATCTATGGCGAAATCATCGGCTATGGCATGTCGGGTGATGCCTATCACGTCACCGCCCCATCGGAAGATGGCGATGGTGCTTA
>JBDSTO010000214.1:0-7275 GCA_039928255.1 Aestuariivirga sp.
TCGTTCTGCACGAACTCAAGGTCACCACCGGTGGCGCCTGACACGATGGATATTTCAGCGGCTTTGGCCTGGATAGCCAGAAGGCTGACGCCTGCAGCAGCTACCGCGAGCATTGTTTTGAATTTCATTGAGGATCCTCCACTGGGTTTACTTTTCTCGGCGGGAGGATCGCCCAGAACTCCCCCTGCGGGCGGCAGGGAAAGGTTAGTTTGTTCCTCCCAGAACAAACGGTTGAAGGTGCCCGATTTTTAAGTTTTTCAGACTTTCCCAAACCGCTTTGAGAACTAGAACGCTATCATGCCGCTAATAAACGTCAAGGAAATTATGGAAAACAGGATATGTCTTGCCTGTTCTGTTGAAAAGGCCATAGAGTTATAGGTGCGAGTTTCTGATTTTTTTGAAAGCGCTTTGGGGAAACGTAAGAGAAAAATCCGATGAATCTCAAAGAATTGGCCCAGCACCTGAAGTTGTCGCAAACGACGATCAGCCGCGCTTTGAATGGTTATCCCGAGGTGAGCGAGCCCACCCGCAAGCGTGTGACCGAAGAAGCAGCGCGTCTCGGCTACCGCCCCAACACCCATGCACGGCGCCTGGCCACGGGACGCGCTCATGCCATCGGCTATGTGTTCCCTTCTGACCGCACTGTCAGCATCGATCCCCTGTTCTCAGATTTCATCGCGGGTGCCGCTGATGTTTATACGGTACAAGGTTTTGAGACGTTGCTCCACGTGGGCGGCCAGGAAGACGAGATGTCAGTCTATCGGCGCTATGCGGAAGGCGGTGCTGTTGATGGTGTGGTGGTGCAGGCACCTCATGTCGACGATCCGCGCATTGCACTGCTTAACGAGCTGAAGCTTCCCTATCTCGTTCACGGGCGACTCGATGATCGCGAAACCGGATATCCTTGGCTTGATATCGACAACAGCGGCGCCTTCTGGCGTGCCACTAAACTTTTGACGGATCTTGGCCATTCACGCATCGGATTATTGAATGGTCAGGAAAACCTCACCTTCGCTCTTCATCGCCGCAAGGGATATGAACGGGCACTCCATGACAAAGGATTGTCACTGGATGCAGCCATCATGTTCAGCGGCTTAATGACCGAGGAGAATGGTTATCGCCAGATCAAGCGCATCATGCAGGCGCCTCAGCGGCCTACCGGGCTTTTGATCTCAAGCATGCTGCTGGTGTCGGGTGCCATGCGCGCCCTGCACGAACTGGGCCTGGAGATCGGCAAGGATGTGTCCATCATTGCCCATGATGATGGCCTGCCCTTTCTCAATGCAGAAGGATTGGTGCCTGCCCTCACCACCACAACATCATCCATCCGGGCCGCTGGTTCGCGCGTGGCGGAACTTCTGCTTGAGCGCATTGAGAACCCCGAGGGTGAAATGCCTCATGAGCTTTGGACGGTTGATTTGATCGTGCGAGGCTCGACTGGCCCTGCCCCCAAGTGATGGTTGGCGTCAGCTTCAAAAGCTTCTAAAAGCCGCCCATGAAAATCAATTTCCATGAACTCGCCAAACTTTCACCTCCGCAACGCGCCAGCCTTCTGACGCGGGTTGAAACTGATCTTTCCTCTTTCGAGGAAAAGGTGAAACCGATCCTTGCTGCAGTCAAGGCCGAGGGTGATGTGGCGCTGGCCCGCTTTGCGCGGGATTTCGACAAGGCTCCGGTTCAACCCCACGAAATTGCAGCCACCGAGGCTGATTTTGCGGCGGCGGAAAAATCACTGGCGCCTGATGTGCGCGCGGCGATGGAATTTGCTGCTCAAAATATCCGCAAGTTTCATCAAGACCAGATGCCCGAACAGATGTGGCTTCACGAAATTTCGCCGGGCTCTTTTGCTGGTGATCGCTCCGGTCCCATTCCGTCAGTTGCCTGTTACGTGCCGCGCGGCAAGGGGTCATTTCCCTCGGTCGCGTTGATGACCACAATTCCGGCCAAGGTGGCTGGAGTTGAAAAAGTCTACATCATCACACCGCCGGGGCCTGACGGCAAAATTGATGACGCGACACTAGTCGCCGCGCGCATGGCTGGTGTTGATGGTGTGTTCAAGGCGGGCGGTGCCCAAGGCATTGCCGCAGTGGCTTATGGCACCAAGACCATTCCCAAAGTTTCAAAAGTGATCGGCCCTGGCAGCCCCTGGGTGGCGGCAGCCAAGCGTCTCGTCTCGCATCTGTTGGACACCGGCTCACCCGCTGGTCCATCGGAGGTGATCGTGCTGGCCGATGATTCCGTGAGCGGAAAATTGGCGGCGCTGGATGTTTTGGTGGAAGCCGAGCATGGGCCCGACAGTTCGGCCTATCTCGTCACCTGGAGCCGTCGCGTGGCGGAAGAAGCGCTTGCCGCAATCCCCGAGTATTGGAAGCAGATGGGCGCGCAGCGGGTCGAATTTTCGTCCACTGTTTTGGGCGGGCCGATTGGCGGCATTGTGCTGGCGCGGAATGAAGAAGAAGCCATCGCCTTCTGCAATGACTATGCGCCGGAGCATCTGGAAGTTCTGTCCAAGGAACCGTTCCAATATCTGGGTCGCTTGAAACACGCTGGCGAAATTCTTTTGGGAGAACATACACCGACGACACTTGGCAATTATGTGATCGGGCCAGACCATGTGTTGCCAACTTCGGGTTGGGCGAAAACGGCGTCGGCGATTTCGGTGTTTGATTTCCTTAAGCGGACTTCAATCGCCTATGTCACGTCACAGGGTTATGGCGAGCTCGCCAAACACGCCCATGCGCTGGCGAAATATGAAGGCTTTGATGCCCACGCCAATGCGGTGTCACCTTTGCGCGACGGGCTTATTAAGAAATAGTCAGGCCTGCTTGGCAATGTGTGGGCGGGGATGGCTCAAAAGTCGGCCTGATCCATAGACCACAGCGATAACCGCGAGATAGGCAATCAGTTGCATCAGTGACGGCCGGTCAACATAGCCCAATAGCGTGTGCAAGATCCGTCCCAGAATGCTTTTTTCGGACAGCACCGCCGAGGTGTTCCAGATTGTCTCACTGAACAATGTCGAGACGCCAGCCTTTTCAAGATAGGCCACGGACTGTGCCGCCATGCCTGCGGCCAATAGCGTGATCAACGCGTTGGTGACGGAGAAGAAATGGCGCATGGGGATCTTCAACATGCCCTGATAGGTGAGGGCTGAAATCAAACCGCCCGCTACCACACCCAAGATCCCGCCCAACAGCAGGCCCGAACTTGTCGCGCCATTGTTGATGGCGATGCCATAGAGGAACAGCACCACCTCCGAGCCTTCGCGCATCACGGCTGTGCCGACGATGACAGCGAGCGCCCAAAATGTCCTCTTGCCAGTGGCAACCTCTTTGCCCGCCTCTTTCAAATTGGCAGCAAGGCTTCGGCCATTGCGGATCATCCACAGGCTGTGCCAGATCAGCATCAAGACGGCAGTTGCCAAAATCGCCGCGTTGAAAAGCTCCTCGCCGGATCCTTCGAAGGAGGATGCAATGAAGCCCGTGAAAATCGCTACAATGGCGCTGCCTAAAAGCCCCGCCAGCACGCCCCCCAGAATCCAGACGCGACTGCCGGGAACAGACTTGGTTGCAGCCATCAAGATGCCGACGATCAAGCCTGCTTCCATCATCTCGCGGAAGACTATGATGAGTGCGCCAATCACGTGATGCTAACCTTCGAAATTATTCAACAACGATCTGGCCTTTGGCCACGTCTTCCTGGAATTCATCAACAAAAAGATATGAACCAGCGGCACCGCCTTTGACTCGCACAATCACTTCCGATTTGCCAGCGGCCTTTTTCTCAATGCCAAAATCCTTGGCCTCCAGCTCGGCAACGCCTGGATTGTTGTTCTTGAACTTGATGATGAAAGGCTTGTTGGCCGGAACATGAAGATCAGGGGGCGTAAACTTCGTACCATCCAATGCAAGATCGAATGTCGGCACGTCTTCTGCCATGGCGGGACCAGCAGCCAAAACAAAAGCCAGTGAAATCAATGAAATGCGAAGGGACATGGAAGGCTCCTTGATGGAATTGACGAGGCAGATAATTAACCGAGTGATTTACTCGGATAAATAGGTTGAGCGCTCGAGTCAACGTCAAAATGTCAGCGGGACTGCGACAGTTTGAACGGGCGTGGCTTTAGGCCGACAGTCTCTTTCTCAGGAGAGAAATCCCGATTCCGACAGATGATCGACGAAGCGCTTGACGCTGTGAAGATTTCTTACCTTCTTGGCTGCAGCTTCGGCCAACTCCAGATGCTTGGAATAATTCTGGTGCAAGCGCAGAACCGCGCGGTGGATTTGATCTATCGATCCATAGTCGAAGGCCAGTCCACAGTTGTAGTTGTGAAAAGTGTTAGCGCTTGCCGTGCCTCGCGAATAGATCACGGGTGTGCCTGTCGCCAAAGCTTCCCAGGCCACTCCCGACGTTGACGTTGCATAGGAGGCGGGATCGTAATTCAAAAGAAGGGCGGAGCATGATTGCATGGGCATACGAAAATCCTCAACAAAGCTAATAATTTTAACAGCGGGATGCGAAGCACCATTAAGCCTGCCGGCCGGGTCTTGAACCACCAACCTGAAGCCCGACGTCACAAGCGAATTCACGACAGCAGGAACAAATTCAAGCCCTTGTTCCGGACGAAGGCCTCCCAAAATCGCAACACAATTGCTTTGTCTTTTGATCGAAGTTTTGACAAAGGGATGCAGGGGATAAGGTGCCAACCGAATGCGCACTGCACCCTCTGCGTATTTCGCGTAAATGCCCTGCAGGACCGGTTCCAAAACATGAACCCCCAACGGCTTTCTCAACGACAGGGATTTTTTGAAAGCAACACGCCAATGTTCGCTCGGCCGGTACATCAGAAAATCTGGCTTACGGTGTATCACACCATGCACCGGGTGTTCCCAACCAGCAAGAGCAGCGCCGCAAATCAAATAGGGATAGGCGCTGGGCAATAGCAAGGGACAATCATTGCCGATAAGTTGCAACTCGCTTGCAAAGCTTTTGGCCTGAGATTCCAAATAGCCGTCGGCTCCCAAGGCCTCTTGTTCGGCGAGGTTGAAAAAATAGGGTGAAGTGGAAAAGTGCGGAATTATGCGCACGCCGTTTAAATTTTGGTCAATATCAGAGACCGGGTACTGCTTGTTTGCATAGATATCGACTTGATATCCCCGTGCTACATATTCCGCAGACCGAATGAGATTGAGCTCCCGGTTGTGGCCTGTCAGTTTGACCATAGCTGGGTCAGCAACAGCGATACGTTTCATGACACTCCTCGCTTATCCTTTAGGGATAGTGGTCGGTAACTTATGTTCGAACAATGGGGCTGCACAAGCAAGAGCCCTCATCCGCCCTTCGGGCACCTTCTCCCATTCTGCGAACGGGAGAAGGCAATCGCCTGCTCGCAACCCGTCCTACTGATGAATCTCCGTTAAAGAACGTCACCCCCCGCCCATCCGGGACCCAACTTTTTCTCATGCACTCACAAATCAAGTTGGATTCCCGCCTGCGCGGGAATGACGTCTTTTGGGCGAGGTTTTAAAATGAAAATTAGAGATGCAAAAACTTGATCCTACCGAACCACAACCTGCATCCCCACAGGCACTTCCGCGAACAGTTCGAAGACGTGCTCGTTGAACATGCGGATGCAGCCTGATGATGCCGACTTGCCGATGCTTGAGGGCTCGTTGGTGCCGTGGATGCGGTAGAGCGTGTCCTTGCCGTCGCGATAAAGATAAAGTGCGCGCGCACCCAACGGGTTCTTGGGGCCGCCCTTCATGGTGACGGGTAGCAACGGATTTTTCTTCCGCATGTTTGTCGTGGGCGTCCAACTTGGCCATTTCGCTTTGCGCCCCACCACAGCAGTTCCATGCCAAACGGCACCTTGCCGCCCCACGGCGATCCCAAAGCGCAGCGCCTTGTTGTTCATTAAAACGTAATAGAGAAAACGATTGGCGGCATCGACCACGAGAGTGCCTGCGGGTTCAGTCCCACTGAAGGCCACGAGCTGGCGGCGGAATTGTTCGGGCACCAATTCCATGTTGATAAGATCAATGTCGTAAGGCTTGTCGGGAATCTCGCCCACAACCCAATTCAGTTTTTCTTTTTGCGCGGCCATTGCAGGCTTGGGCAAAAGCGAGGCCAGGGTTCCGGCAATCAGATGGCGTCTGGTGAACATGGGTCAGGTATTTCACGAGGGTGGAGAGTTGTAAATTGAGTCGGGTCTTGGTTTTTCGGGATGCAGCCATGCGGAGGTTGCCCGCAAATCAAGCAGCGAAAGATGAGGCGTGATGGTGGAGTGTGACGAGAACTAGCAGCTTGACCGTACGGTGTCAAGCATTATTTTCCTAGGCCTAAAAATATCTCAATGCGCCCGTGAAATGCAGAAGGCCACGGCTTCGAGCAATGCGTTTTTCCATTCGCTGTCGGGGAAGATGGCGAGTGCATCGCAGGCGATTGAGCCATAATGGCGTGCGCGTTCGGCGGTGTCGGCAAGAGCACCATGGCGTTCCATCAATTTTGTGGCGTAGATCAAATCATCAGGCGTTTGATCACCCTCTTCCATCACGCGCTTCCAGAATTTGCGTTCTTCGGCAGCCCCGCGACGAAACGAGAGGACGACGGGCAATGTGATTTTGCGTTCGCGGAAATCATCCCCGATGGATTTTCCGAGTTCGGCCTGCTTGCCGGAATAGTCCAGCGCATCATCGACCAGTTGAAACGCGATGCCGAGATTGCGGCCATAGGATTCGAGCGCTTCCTGCTCATTGCGCGGACGACCTGCAATGACGCCACCCACTTTTGCGGCAGCCTGGAACAGGGCAGCGGTTTTGGCACCAACTACTTTGAGATAGGAGTCTTCGGTCGTCGTTGTGTCTTGGCTCACTGAGAGTTGCAGCACTTCGCCTTCGGCAATGGTGCAGGCGGCTTCTGAAAGAATGCGCAGGCATTCAAGCGAGCCTGTCTCCACCATCATCTTGAAGGCTTGGCCCAGAAGATAATCACCGACCAGCACCGAAGCCTGGTTGCCCCAGATCACACGGGCCGCCTGCTTGCCGCGGCGCATGTCGCTTTCGTCAACCACATCATCATGCAGCAGCGTTGCGGTGTGCATGAACTCCACTGACATCGCCAATTTCAAATGATGGGCACCTTGGTATCCGCACATGCGGGCGGCAGCCAGCGTCATCATCGGGCGGATGCGCTTGCCGCCGGAATTGATCAGATGGCCTGCAAGTTCAGGGATCAGTTCCACATGGCTGTGGGCTTTTTCAAGAATGAATTCGTTAA
>JBDSTO010000215.1:0-4510 GCA_039928255.1 Aestuariivirga sp.
TGATCTTTCTGTTCTTCGTGCTGGTTCTGGGTTGGGCCAGCTGGCATGTGATGCCAGAGACAGGCAGCTTCGTCATGCGCCATGCCGGAGGGCTGCTCGTCTATGGGCTTTCGGTGCTTGATGCCTATAAATTGGCGCGCGTGAACCGGGCGGTTGAAAGTTTCAAACCGGAATAGCGCTGTTTACGGGCTCAGGCCGCGTTTTTGCGCAGCATGGCGTTCTGCATTTCCTTCAACTGGTAGATGCGACTTGTTGTATCAACAGCAACATTGGCAGAGGTCAACAATTCGCCCTTCTTGATCGGCTTTGTCACCTTGCCTCCTTCGAGAAGACCGCAGGCGACGGCACCTGATTTTGCGGCATCGGCCACCGTCATGATCCAGGCGCGATAGGTGTATTCGCCGATTGCATCAAGTTTGTCGCCAGGCATCAGATCTTTCTTGGCCAGGGCACAGACTTCCGAAGTTGGAACCGGCAACGGCACCATGTCGGGGGCGCGGTAAAGCACGGCGCGCGCGCAAGACAGCGGCACTTCGAGAGAGGTCAAATGATAGGGCCGCACGAATTTGAAATAGGGGCCTTTGCCCATTTTCAAATCGGTGAGGCGCTCATGGATGCGTTCATGCGGAGCCTTGGTCACAACAAAAACGCCGGGGGCAACGCCCTTGCCGATTGAATAATCAACCACGCCGGATTGCGAGAGAATGCCACCATCTGCTTTGGGGCAGAGGGTGGAGGCCAGCTCATCGAGAGATGCGGCCGGGCCATGCATGCCGGGGCAATCGGGCACCAGACCTGTGGCATTTGAAATCGCTGCCATCTCAACCATGGTCTTCGAGCCATCGACGAACTCCACCAGCATGCGAACATTCATGTTCCGGCGCTTGGCTTCTTCGGCATATTGGTCGGGCGTAGCATCGATGTTGAGCGGGTTGTTCTTGCCCTTGCCTGCGGCCACAATCGGGTAGCCCAGGCTTTTTACAAAGTTGATGAGCTCGATGCAGGAAGATGGTTCATCGCCTGCGCCCAGCGTATAGACAACGCCCAGGCGTCTGGCTTCATGGGCCAGAAATGCGCCGATCGTTATATCGGCTTCGACATTCATCATCACCAGATGCTTGCCGTGTTCCATGGCAGTCAAACCAATCGATGCGCCAACACCGGGGCGGCCCGTGGCATCGATCACCACATCGACATGAGGCGACTTGCAAACAAGCTGGGCATCAGCGGTGATCGCTGTCTTGCCCTGCTCCATCGCGGCATCGAATGTTTGCTGGGTTGAGGCTTCAGCGTGGCTGCCTTCCTTGCGGCCCGCAATGGTCAAAGCCTTGACGGCAGCACTGGCATTGATCTCGGCGATGGCGCCCACGGTGATCCCGGGCATCTGGCCACATTGGGTGACGATGTCGGTTCCCATTTCGCCAGAGCCGATCAAACCAATGCGAATGGGCCGGCCCACTTCCTGCTGCCTGCGCACGAGATCCTGATGGAGATTTCCCGAAGACATGCTTACCGAGGCCGCAGCCGATTTGTGGATCAAGACGTGGATCTCCCGTTTGATATTGATTTTTTTCTAATGATACTTTTGTTTGCACTCAAGTCAATATGTTCATTGAGTTGCCAGGGGGCTAAATGCAGATTCTGTTGGTTGAGTTAAATGACAGCCTGGGGTTTTGGCGCTGCAAGGGTTGCCGACCCGCGCATGGCGGGGCGCAACCACGGAACATCAGGCGCTTCCCAATTGGGTTCACGTCCGCAGATCATGTCAAAAAAGCCCAAGGCCGCGCCTGGATCTTCACTGGCGTTTTCACGAAAGCTGTCCCAGAAGGCCGGATCACTGGCCACTCTTTCGTCGATCAGATCGCCCTCGCCCGCATTGTGCAACATGGCAGCGGCAACCGAGAGGCAGAAGCTAACATAGGCGTAACCTTCCGGCCAGCGCGAGAGACCGACATTGCCGGGTGCGGCCAAATTTTCTGATGTGACAATCGGTTTTGCGAGCAGCAATTCCTTCACCATGGAGCCTGCCGAATAGACCACGAAGTCGCTCCGGTTTTTGGACGCGAGATGGCGGGCGGCATCAAAGCCCTGACGCCAGTTGGCAAAGGCCTTGGCCACCGCCACTGAATCTACCTGGGGCTTTGGCTCAATTCCCTCATAGAGAAGGTCGAGGTTGCGCTTGAAACCAGCCAAAACGGTGCGAAAATGCCGGGCCCTAAACGCAAGGTCAGGCGTCTTTTCCATTTCGTTTCTGATAGGCGTTAACATGAGACGATAATGTGGCTTGACCCTGGCTCACGTCAAGGGTTCAATCGCGACATGATTAGCCAAGTACGACCTTCAAATTCCGTGGTGACCCATGCTGCCTGCATGGCTGCGGGCGTTCGCGATGGCCTGAGAACGGCCCAGTTTTATGCACGCGACATGGCAAAGGCCGATGGGCACACATCTGATACGCCGCGCGATTCAACATTTCTGTCGCGCGCTGTCGCGTGGGTTGCACGCGTGGTGGATTCCAGCCTTTCGAAAGCGGCTGATATTTCTGTGCGCCTCATCAAGCCACAATGGCGGAAGTTGCCATCTCCGTTTGAGCCTTCAATGCGGCAAGATGTGATCCAAACGATCAGGCTCAACCAGTTTTCCTATACATCACAATTCACCGCGTATTTCTTTCGGGCGGCGCGGCACATGCTGGAACGGGGTGCCGAAGCTCCGCATCTGGTTTTGGAACACCGGATTGAATCAGCACGGCGCGCACTTGAGGCGGAACCGGCACTTGGCGATATGACGCAGGCAACAAGCCTGTCCCATGTCTTGCTGCGACTTGTATTGGCGGGGCCGATTGCGCGTTGCGGCAAGCCAAAGCGCGGCCATGAATTTCTGACATTGGCTGATCCCAATATTGCCGTGATGGCGACGGCGTGTCTGGCATTGCTGTTGGCGGAAGAGGGAAAGCCCCTGGCCGAAACCGATGATGATGAGTTCTTTGAAATCTCAGGCGCCCTTCTGGCACCGCATTTTGGCGAGCTGACCAAGGCCATTGACGCACGCGACGTTGCGGCGCTGGCGCGTGTTTTGGAAACTGTGAAAGAGCTTTATTAGGGCAGGAAAAGAGCCCTCATCCGCCCTTCGGGCACCTTCTCCCATGCGAAGGCGCACGGGAGAAGGCGATAGATTTACACCAGCATTAAAGCCGGGTCTTCAATCAGACTTTTGAAGACCTGTAACAGCTTTGCACCTACGGCACCATCGACGGCGCGGTGATCGCAGGAGAGCGTGACCGACATTTGCGTGGCCAGCACGGGTTGTTTGTTCACCGGCACGAAGCGCTCAACAGCAGAACCCACGGCAAGAATTGTGGCCTGTGGCGGATTGATGATGGCGGTGAAGCTTTCGACGCCGAACATGCCGAGGTTCGAGATTGCAGCAGAGCCACCCTGATATTCGGCGGGCTGAAGTTTCTTGGCGCGGGCGCGCGCGGCCAGTTCTTTCATCTCGGACGAAATTGCGGCCAGGGTTTTCTTTTCGGCATTGCGAATGATGGGCGTGAACAAACCGCCCTCAACCGAAACGGCGACGCCCACGTCGCTGGCGCGGTGCTGCAAGATGCCATCATCAGTGAAAGTCACGTTGGCATCGGGCACTTGTTGCAAAGCCAGCGCCATGGCCTTGATGATGAAATCATTGATCGAGAGTTTGTATGCGCCAGCACCATCCTTGGGAGAGCGCGCATTCAAGCGTTCACGAATGGCGAGCAGTTGATGGATGGTGCAGGTGGCCGAGAGATAGAAGTGCGGCACCGTCTGCTTTGATTGTGTGAGGCGCTGCGCGATGATGCGGCGCATGCCGTCCAGCGGCTTCACGTCATAACTGCCCTCAGCATACATGGCGCGCACGGCTTGGGCATCGGGGCCAGCGGCGATCGCAGTTGGAGCGGCATGTGTGGCGATGGGCTTTGCCTCCGTCACATCTTCAGCAACGATGCGGCCACGCGGGCCTGAGCCGGTGATCGCTTCAAGCTTCACGCCCTTCTGGCGCGCGAGACGGCGGGCCAAAGGTGTGGCGCGAATGCCATCACTTTTGGATGGCTTTTCCTGGGGATGAACTTCCGCCTTGGTTTCAAGCGGGGCCCCGGCCTTCGCCGGGGTGACGGAAGAAGGGGATGGGTCTTGTGAGAAGACCCGAGGCGTTTCACCGGCTGCGTAGATCATTGCCACGACAGCGCCGATTGGGAGAACATCACCTTTCTTGGCGTTGCCCAACTTGATCACGCCATCGGCTGGCGCTTCAATTTCCATGGCGGCCTTGTCGGTCTCGATATCGAAAATGGCCTGGCCTTTTTTGACCGTTGCGCCATCTTCGACATGCCATGTGGCCATGGTGCCAGTGGCCATGTCCATATCAACCTTGGGCAGAATGACTTCTGTTGGCATGACTTACACCCGCTTCATCACGAGGGCGCGAAGCCCGGCCACGATGTTTTCAACCTGGGGCACAGCGGCCTTTTCCA
>JBDSTO010000216.1:0-26619 GCA_039928255.1 Aestuariivirga sp.
GGCCCCCCGAAGACGTAAATCTCTTTAAAAACGGCGCCAAATCATCATCTGTGGCAATCCCACCTCGTCTTGTTCTATTCATTGGAAAGCCTGATTCGAGAGCAAGGGGACCGACATTGCCAGAGACCGACAAAGCACGATCATTTACGGCTGTTATGGGTCTTCTCGTGGCGCTTATCACCTTTGCCTACTATGCCTGGTCCAATGATCGTGTCTTGGGTGACGCCGACCTGTGGTGGCACGTCAAAACCGGGCAGGACATTCTGATCAACCGCGCTGTGCCGTGGGTTGACAGCTATTCATACACCTATGCAGGCCAGCCGTGGATTGCCAAGGAATGGCTCTCACAAGTGTTCCTTGCCATGGCTTATAACCTCTGGGGCTGGAATGGCGTGTTGCTTGAATCGCTGTTTGCGGCGGTCCTTGCTTTCGTGTTGCTCTATAATCATCTCGCCCAAAGCCTGCGCCCCATCGCCGCTGCAATCGTTGTCATTGTGGTGGCGATTGCCTTGACGCCCGTTGTCATCGCGCGGCCCCATATTTTTACCTTCGCCCTCGTCGTAGTGATGACGTCGAAGCTTTTTGGCGCAGCGGAAACCCAAACCCCGCCGCCATGGTGGCTGCTGGCACTCATCGTGCTGTGGGTGAATCTCCATGGCAGCTTCACCTTTGCCTTCGTAATCGCGGGCTTTGCCTTTCTTGATGCGATGGAGAAGAACCGGCTGAAAGATCGTGGGCTTGTCTTGCGCTGGATTCTTTTTCTCGCGCTCTGCCCAGTCGTGACGCTGATCAATCCCTATGGCATTCAGCCCTTCGTCATTGGCCTCAATCTCATGTCCGGCATTCAGGCCATGACCTTGATCACCGAATGGCAGCCTTTCAACGCGCAGGTTGATCCCATCGACGAGGCGGGCATCCTGCTGATTTTGGGAACGCTCCTCTGCACAAGGCCGAAACTCGGCATTTTCCGCATCTTCTTCGTGCTCTTCACGCTGCATATGATGCTCATGCACATCCGCTTCATTTACGTTTTCTTCCTGAGCATTCCCGTCATTGCAAGCTGGGCCGTGGCCAAGGCAAATCCATCGCTTTCCTGGGACACATGGGCCGCCATGCCGCGTGACAGCCTCGAAGAAGGCGCTGCCAAAAACCGAAACGCGGTTCTGGTCGCCGGTTTGGTATTGGCTTTGGCCGGATTTTCCGCCGCGGCCATCTTCAAGCCCTTCGAGCCACCGCCACGTCGCACCATCGCTGCGGCCTTCGCCTATATCAAGGAACACAATCTGACAGGCCCTGTCTTCAACAGCTACAACATGGGCGGGCCGCTCATCCTCAACGGCTTCAAAACCTATATTGATGGCCGCGCCGACCAGATGTTCCAGGGCACGTTCCTGCAGGACTATGTGAACACTGCCGATCCCGCAGACACTTCAATTCTGCAGCGCATCCTCGACACGAACAAAGTGACATGGACAATCTTCCCGTCCTTTGATTCGCGCAATCAGGCCTTGGCCAAATTGCCCGGTTGGAAGCAGACCTTTACGGATGCCTACGCCACCATCTATGAGCGTCAGCCATAGTGGCTGATCTTCTCTTAAATCTGCAAAATATCAAACTCACCTTCGGCGGAAAACCCGTCCTGGAGGGGGCCGAACTCATGCTGCATGGCGATGACCGCATGTGCCTTGTCGGGCGCAATGGCTCGGGCAAATCCACGCTCCTTAAGATTGCTGCAGGCCTTGTTGAAGTTGATGATGGCACGCGCTGGGTCCAGCCTGGCACCACCATCCGCTATCTGCCGCAGGAACCAGATTTTGCAGGATTCAAGGCTGTGCTTGAATATGTGGAGGCTGGCCTTGGCCCTGCGGATGACCATTATCGCTGCCGCCACTATCTGAATGAACTTGGGTTGACCGGCGATGAAAACCCGCAAACCCTTTCAGGCGGTGAGGCGCGCCGCGCCGCCATCGCCCGAACCTTGGCGCCCGAGCCTGATATTCTGCTACTCGATGAGCCCACCAACCATCTTGATCTTCCCGCCATCGAATGGCTGGAAGCGGAACTCAAATCCCTACGTTCGGCCTTCATCTTGATTAGCCATGACCGGCGCTTTCTCGAAGCGCTGTCGAACCGCACCATCTGGCTTGACCGTGGCACAACACGCCGCATGAACCGGGGCTTTGGCGATTTCGAGGAATGGCGCGACCAGATTCTGGAAGAGGAAGAAATCAACCAGCAGAAGCTAGCCCAGCGCATCGCCACCGAAGAACACTGGATGCGCTATGGCGTGACGGCGCGGCGTAAACGCAATGTGCGGCGTGTGGGCCTGCTCGCCTCTTTCAGAAAAGAGCGCCGCGAACACGTGGGCTCGCTCGGCAATGTGAAGCTGCAAGCCTCGACCGCCGATCTGTCCGGCAAGCTGGTGGCCGAAGTCAAAAAAGTTTCCAAATCATTTGGCGAACGTGTGATCGTTTCCAATCTTGACCTCTTGCTGTTGCGTGGCGACAGGTTGGCCATCGTCGGCCCCAATGGTGCGGGCAAGACCACACTCATCAAGTTGATCACCGGTGCGCTTGAACCTGATTCCGGCACCATTAAACTCGGCACCAATCTGCAGATCGTGGCCCTCGATCAAAGCCGCGCAAGCCTTGATCCAACCTCACTGGTGCAGGACGTGATCACCGCAGGCCGCGGCCAGTCTGTCACCATCAACGGCGAAACGAAACACGTCGTCTCCTACATGCGGGATTTTCTGTTCCGCCCCGAACAGGCGAGAACCCCTGTGTCTGTTCTCTCAGGCGGTGAACGTGCGCGCCTCATTCTCGCCCGCGAACTCGCCAAGCCCTCGAATTTCCTGATCCTTGATGAGCCCACCAATGATCTTGATCTTGAAACGCTCGATTTGTTGCAGGAACTTCTTGCTGACTATCAAGGCACTATTCTTCTCGTCAGCCATGATCGTGATTTCATTGATCGTCTGGCTGGCTCGGTGCTGATGTTTGAGGGTGACGGCAAGTGGACGGAATATGCCGGTGGCTATACCGACATGTTGGCCCAGCGCGGCCAAGGTGTGGAAGCGCGGAAATCTGCCGCAACGCCCAGGGAAAAATCAGACGCCCCTGTGGAACCAGCAAAGCCCCAGGAAAAGCGCAAACTGTCGTTCAAGGAAAAATTCGCCCTCGATAATTTGCCCGCCAAGATGGATAAATTGAAATCTGAGCTTGCCCAGCTAGAAAAAATCATGGCTGATCCACAGCTTTTTGCCAAAGACCCCAAGAAATTCGAGGCCAGCTCTGTTCGCTTTGGAAAAGCTTCGCAGGAACTGCTTAAAGCCGAAGAGGAATGGCTCGAACTGGAAATTCTCCGCGAAGAACTCGCCAGCCGTTAACGCCCATCTTGCAACCGTCACCGAAGTTTGGGAAGCTGCCCCCAGAAGAAGGAACCACCCATGCGTATTGCCGCCATTTCTCCTGGAGCCAACCCCCCGAAGGAAATCAACGTCATTGTTGAAGTGCCCGTGGGTGGCGAGCCGATTAAATATGAAATGGACAAGGAGGCGGGAACGCTGGTCGTTGATCGCTTTCTTTATACCTCAATGCGCTATCCCGGAAATTATGGCTTCATCCCCCATACGCTCTCAGGCGATGGCGATCCGGTCGATGTGTTGATCGCCAACCAGCGCGGCATCGTGCCCGGTGCCGTGGTGGCCTGCCGTCCTGTAGGCGTTTTGAAGATGCAGGATGAAATGGGCGGCGATGAGAAGATCATCGCGGTTCCAGTGCCGCGCCTTACCCGGCGCTATGAAAACGTCCACAACTATCTTGACCTGCCCGACATCACCATCATGCAGATCCAGCATTTCTTTGAACACTACAAGGATCTGGAAAACGGCAAGTGGGTGAAGGTTCTGGGCTGGGGCAATGCCATCGAGGCTGAACAGATGATCCTCGATGGCTTGGAACGCGCGCTGCAAAAATAGCCGCCACACGCAATTCAAACAAAAATAGAATGGGAGAGACCAATGTTGAAATCAATTGACCCGCTGCTCAATGCGGATGTGCTTCATGCTTTGCGCCAGATGGGCCATGGCGATGAGCTGGTGATTTGCGACACCAATTTTCCGGCCGCGAGTGTTGCTGCCGAAACCTCCTATGGCATGCTTCTCAGAATCGATGCTGATTCAGGCCATGCGGTGCGTGCCGTCCTGTCGCAAGTGCCGCTTGATTCATTTGTCGATAGCCCTGCCATGCGCATGGAACTCTCAGGCAAGCCCGCTGAACTCCTGCCCGTCCATCTCGACGTGCAAAAGGAAATCGATCAGGCCGAAGGTGGCAAATTCAAATTGGCGGGCGTTGAGCGTTTTGCCTTTTACGAACGCGCCAAGAAGGCCTTCTGCGTGATCCAGTCCCATGAACGCCGCTTCTATGGCTGCTTTATCTTCAAGATGGGCGTGATTTCACCCGAACAGAAGTTTTGATCGATGAAGAAGTCCGGCGTTTCCATTCTGGGGATCTATGCGGCTGACCTGGCCTTCACAGCCAAGCGCCAGCCCGTGATGGGAGAAACTTTGCTCGGGTCCAAATTTTCCATGGGGCCGGGCGGCAAGGGGTCGAACCAGTCGGTAGCCGCTGCCCGCGCCGGAGCAAAAGTCACCTTCATCTCGCGCCTTGGCAAGGATGCCTTCGGCGACCAGGCCTTGGCCATGTATGCCAAGGAAGGCATTGCAACACGCGTTCCACAGGATCCCGCTCATTCGACGGGCGCTGCCTATATTTTCCTTGAAGAGGGAACGGGCAGCAATGCCATCATCGTGGTGCCCGGTGCCGCAGGCGTGATTTCCAACAGCGATGTGGACTCAGCCAAGGATGCGATCGAGGCAAGCGCTGTCTTCATGACACAGCTTGAAACGCCAGCGGCAGTTTCAACCTACGCCACCGCTCTGGCGAAGGCCGCCGGTGTGGTCACCATTTTCAATCCCGCACCTGCAATCAAACTCGACGAATCGTTCTGGAAACTTTGTGACTACGTGACACCCAATGAAACCGAGGCCGAGATTCTGACAGGCATCAAGGTGATGGACTTGGACTCTGCCCGCAAGGCCGCAGATATGTTGCTCTCCAAAGGTGTTGGCACGGCTTTGATCACACTGGGCGGGCAGGGCGCACTTCTGCACAGCAAATCTGAATCGCGTCACATCCCCATTTTCAATGCTGGCAAGGTGCTGGAAACGACAGGCGCTGGCGATGCCTTCAATGGCGGCTTTGCTGCAGCACTGGCGCGCGGCGACAGCCCCCATGAAGCTGCCCTCTTTGGCAGCGCCACCGCGGGCATATCGGTGACAAGGGCGGGCACGGCGCCTTCAATGCCGCAAGAGGCCGAAATCCGGTCTCTTTTGGCTGGAATTTTTTGACTATTACCACTTGTTAATTCGGTTTTCGGCACCTATTTGATGGGGCCATGACAAGGATTTCCATTGCGTGATTGAACAACTTTTGGCGCCAGAGGCGCTAACCGCTTTTTTCAAAGTCGTGATGATTGACCTCGTTCTGGCAGGCGATAATGCCATTGTCATTGGCCTTGCCGCAGCAGGGCTCCCCAAGGCGCAGCGCAACAAGGCCATTCTGGTTGGCGTCGCCGCCGCCACCGTCCTTCGCATTATGTTTGCAATTGTTGCCGTCCAGCTTTTGAAAGTGATCGGACTTGTCCTGGTGGGTGGCTTGTTGCTGCTCTGGGTGTGTTGGAAGATGTGGCGCGAAATCAAAGGCGACCATCACCAGGAAACAGAAGGCGTTGAAGCGGTCAGTGATACGGATATTGATGCCGACGGCAAGATTGCAGGCCGCGCCAAGTCCAAGACTTTCGGACAAGCTGCCTGGCAGATTTTGGTCGCCGATATTTCAATGTCGCTCGACAATGTTCTGGCCGTCGCGGGTGCCGCGCGGGAACACCCCTTTGTCTTGATCTTTGGCTTGGGCCTTTCGGTGGCCCTCATGGGCTTTGCCGCATCATTCATCGCCAAGCTGTTGAACAGCTATCGCTGGATCGCCTATGTCGGTCTTCTTATCATTGTTTATGTTGCAATCGACATGATCGTGCGCGGCAGTCTCGAAGTGATGCCGTTGGTGCAGGGTTAATTCCACTCCGCCCGTCAGTCGATATCGAATTGTCGCTCTCGTGTTTCCTCGTTGCAGATTTCGGGAACCTTCGCCAAACTGGGTGAAACCGCCAAGACCTTAATCGAGACTGAGCCGAGATCGAAATTGACCAGAGAGCCAAATTCCAGAACTGGCACAGCCGCGTTTCGCTCCACGGTTTCCCCATGGAAAATTCTGGTGCCGGTTTCCGAGGGCATGGCCCCGGTTGATGGATTTGCGTTGCGCGAGATCGCCGATATCGCAAGATTGCCGATGGACGATCTTCACAAGTTCACCTTGCACGTTGAAGGTGACGAAACGGCCAAGGCCTTTGCAGCCAAGATCGCAAAACTACCCATTGATCCATCGCGCCTGCAGGTGAGTTTTGGCCTTTCATCACTTGAACTGGCCAAGCAGATTACCGGGCAGGGCTTTGTAGGGCCGCTCTTTCTTATCCGCAGCACGGCGATCGACGATGTGACTGAGCTGCGGGACATCGTTGCCTCAGCAAAGTTGCACATCGACAACGGGCGCGTGCCTTCGATTGCTTTGAAGGCGGGTTCGGATCTTTTCAGAACCATTGCCAAATTCCGCGCCGCGCGCTTGCTTCATCAAGCGCTGTTGAACAACAAAAAATTATCTGCAACTCTTGTGGTGCACGGTGAAGTCTCGCCATCGCCGAACCCAACCAACTTTGAAAACTATATGCTGCACGCCACCGCAGCTTTGTTTGGCGCAAGCCTTGGCGGTTGTGACAGTTTTACGGTCGAACCTTTCGTCAACGACAATGGCTTGGCCGCACGGATGGCGCGTAACATTCAGCTTGTGCTGCGCGATGAAGCTGGCCTGTGGCAGGTGGCTGATCCAGCATTTGGCGCAAGTAAGATCGAGAAACTCACCCATGAATATTGCGAGGCCGTTTGGCCAGGTTTCGTGCCACCGCAGATCACCGCGCCCCAATCTCCACCGCGTCAAACTCCAGAGGGAGTTGATCTTCTGGCATCTTATGGTGAAGACGCCGCATTAAATCACAGCGCCGAGCAAGCAGGTCAGCCGCCATATCGGCGCGGGCCCTATCCTTCCATGTATCGCTCCCAGCCCTGGACCATCCGCCAATATGCGGGCTTCTCCACGGCAGAAGATTCCAATGCCTTCTACAAACGCAACCTTGCGGCGGGCCAGATGGGCCTTTCAGTGGCCTTCGATCTTCCAACTCATCGTGGCTATGATTCAGATCATCCGGCGGTGGCGGGAGACGTGGGCATGGCCGGAGTCGCCATCGATTCAATCTTGGATATGCGCCAACTTTTCGAGGGCATACCACTCGACAGGATGAGCGTGTCGATGACCATGAACGGCGCAGTGCTGCCCATCATGGCACTCTATATCGCGGCAGCGGAAGAGCAGGGCGTGGCGCTGGAATCCTTGAGTGGCACAATCCAGAACGACATCCTCAAAGAATTCATGGTGCGCAACACCTATATCTATCCTCCCGAGCAATCCTTGCGCATCGTCTCTGACATTTTCAAATTCACCGCCGCCCATATGCCGAAATTTAATTCGATTTCGATATCGGGTTACCACATGCAGGAAGCGGGAGCACCCGCCGATCTTGAGCTGGCCTACACGCTTGCTGATGGCCACGAATATGTGAAGCAGGGCATAGCAGCAGGGTTGGATGTTGATCGCTTTGCTCCAAGGCTTTCATTTTTCTTCGGTATCGGCATGAACTTCTTCATGGAAGTTGCCAAGCTTCGCGCCGCCCGCGTGTTGTGGTTTGAATTGATGCAGGAATTCAAACCGAAAGACCCACGCTCATCCATGCTGCGCACGCATTGCCAGACCAGTGGCTGGAGCCTTGCTGCGCAAGACCCGTACAACAACATCACCCGCACCTGTTTGGAAGCGATGGCCGCCACCCAAGGCGGCACCCAAAGCCTTCACACCAATGCCTTTGATGAGGCGCTGGCGCTGCCCACTGATTTTTCCGCCAAGGTGGCGCGCGACACGCAACTTTTCCTGCAAAAGGAAACGGGGACGACTGAATTTGTTGATCCATGGGGCGGCTCATATTTTATTGAGCAATTGACCGATGAGTTGATTGCCCGCGCCAAAACCCATTTGCAAGAAATCGAAAATCTGGGTGGCATGGCCAAAGCCATCGCATCGGGTCTCCCCAAGCGCCGCATTGAAGAAGCTGCAGCGGCATTGCAATCGCGCATCGACAAGGGCGACAAGCTAATTATTGGGGTTAATATCTATCAGACCAGCGACGAACATGAGATTGAGGTTCGAAAGATTGATAATTCCGCCGTACGCGCAGCACAGTTTGGAAAACTTAAAACACTCCGCACCAACCGCGACGAGAAACGTTTGCAACAATCGCTTGCCGGGCTCGAGCAGGCGGCGAAGGATTCAAGTCTCAATCTTTTAGAAGCCAGTGTCGCTGCCGCAAAAAATGGCGCAACCGTTGGCGAGATGAGCCTCGCCCTCGAAAAGGCTTGGGGCCGTCATCAGGCCACACCTAATTTGGTGCGCGGCATCTACAAAGAATCGCAAGGCGCTTCAAAGCCGTTTCAAGATGCCTCTGCCAAGGTTTCTGCTTTCCGCGACAATGATGGCAGATTGCCGTCGATGCTCGTTGCGAAAATTGGCCAAGACGGCCACGATCGCGGGCAAAAGGTAATCGCGTCGGCCTTCAGCGATATGGGTTTTGACGTGAGTGTCGGCCCGCTCTTTGCAACACCCGACGAAGTGGCAAAGGCCGCCGTTAAATTGAAGGTGCATGTGGTGGGCTTGTCATCACTGGCTGCTGGCCATTTGAGCCACGTTCCGGAGTTGAAAGCTGCACTGAAGAAATTGGGCCGCGATGATATTCTTCTGGTGGTGGGGGGCGTTATCCCGCCAGATGACGTGGAGGCCCTGAAAGCCATGGGCGTTGCTGCCGTCTTTCCGCCCGGCACACAAATTCCTAAAGCGGCAATCGAAGTATTGGATGCGCTCAACCAGAAACTTGGATACGCCCAGCGCCGCTAGCGCAAAAAAGCTAAGCTCTATGCCGGATAAATCGCTGCCCTGATCTCGCCAACTTCAATGCGTCGCCAGTTTTTTTGCGTCTCGCTGCCAAAGCCATGAAGTGCCGCTTGCTCTTCGCTGGTCCAGATATCAAGCTTGGCCAAGATAAAGGCGATCGCAACCTCAGTCCCGCGCGTCGCGCCGTCATCACATTTCAATGCAAAGCCCAACCCGGCATGAGCAATAAAGCCGCAGAATACGCCTTCAGCTCCAACCTTGATGAAAAGTCTTGGAACAGCTTCCATGATCCGGGTATCAAATCGGCTCGTGCCTGCAACGAGGAATGGATTGCCACGCACGGCTTTTGCTATGCGTTTGCCCGCCGCATCGCCCGATAGTTTGGCAAAGCCCTTCGCCAGGTTTTTGAGCGGCATGGCCCAGGTGGGAACCGAACAGCCGTCAATCCCCATTGGTGCCCGCGAAATATCAACCTCGCAATAGCGTGAAAGCGCGTCCGCCACGCCTTTTTGGATTGTGTGATCAACGCCCACATAACCCTTCGTATCAACCTTCAAATGCCGCGCCATCATCAGCATGCCTGCGTGTTTGCCTGAACAATTGTTGTGAACCTGCAAGGCGGGCTTGCCTTCGCGCACCAGCGCGTAAGCGGCATCACGTGCGCTGGGCCAGTGCACACCACATTCAAGACAGACTTCATCAACATCCGCCTTTTGCAGGATGGACCGAGCCACACGCACATGGTCCTCTTCGCCATTGTGCGAAGAACAGCACAGGCAGATTTCATCATCTGAAAGTCCGTAGTGGTCGGCCCCACCGCTCTCTAGCAACGGCAGGCATTGAAAGGCCTTGATGGCCGAACGCGGATAGACCGGGCTTTCAATATCGCCAGTTTGCGCAACAATGGCGCCCTTGGCATCACAAACGGCAAACGATCCACGATGGCGGCTTTCCACAAAGTCACCGCGCAAAACATCAACAAGGACAGGGTTCGTCATATAATCTCATCTTCATCAGGAACAGATTGCACAATGCCCTTCGTCCTTGGCTTCAGTCGGGCCACATGAAACAGCGCATCGCCGCGATTGACGATGGGCAGGTTCGTTCGGCCAATGATCATTCCGGCATCTTCCGCAACAATTGGAACGGGATTTTCGCCAAAGGCAGTTGTGATGACACCCAGCTCTTCGCCTTCTTTCACACGGTCGCCTGCGCGCCGCACGGAATGCATGATGCCACCTTCAGGTGCGCGCAGCCAAGAGCTCGAACTCGAGATGAAGCTTGCGGCATGGGGAGGCGGCCCTGGCGCATCAGCAATCATGCCAACAGCTTTCATAAATCGCAGAGTGCCGCGAACCGCGGTATCAATGGCCATCTCATCAAAGCGCAAGGCCTCGCCACCTTCATAGAGCAAAACTTTCACACCAGACTCCATCGCCGCCTTGCGGAGGCTGCCATCACGGAGCTTGGCCGTCAGAATAACCGGAGGAGCAAAAGCCTCGGCGAGCGCCATCAATTCCTTGTCGTTGGGGGCGAGGCGGATTTGCGGCAGGTTGCGGCGATGAAGTGCCGCCGTGTGATAATCGATGCCAAATTGTGATCGCTCCACAACCTGCACAAAGAACAGATCGGCCAGGAGACTGGCGAGGGAGCCTCGATCAGACCCTGGAAAAGAACGGTTCAAATCGCGCCTGTCCGGCAGATAGCGTGAGTGATTGAGAAAGCCAAAACTGTTGACGATGGGAACCGCCAACACCGTGCCTGAAAGTTCAACGCCCTTCAGCGCCTGCAAAACCAGCCTGATGATTTCAACGCCCAGAATTTCATCACCATGAATGGCCCCCGACATGAAGAACACCGGGCCTTTTTCAGTACCATGCAAAACATGAACCGGCATATTCAAACGGTTGTTGTTGGCGAGAACTGAAACCTCAAGGTCGACAGTCTGAGACGTTCCAGGCGCAATGCGTAGTCCCCCGAATTCGAAATGGCTCATCCCTTGCCCCTTGTCTTTGTGCGTCCGGGCTTGGCATTGCGTTCCATGAATTGGATAATGGCCTTTGCCACATCGGCTTCCGACGCATTCTCAATGCCTTCAAGGCCGGGTGAAGAGTTGACCTCCATCACCACAGGCCCCCGCTTGGAGCGCAACATGTCCACACCCGCCACATTAAGCCCCATGCTTCGGGCAGCCTTTAAAGCCGTTGATTTTTCTTCATCTGAAAGCTCAGCAATCTTGGCCGAACCGCCGCGATGCAAATTTGAACGAAACTCGCCCTCTGGCCCCGTGCGCTCCATCGCCGCCACAATTTTACGACCCACGATGAAGGCTCTGATATCGTGGCCTTCCGCCTCGGCAATGAACTCCTGCACCAGGATATTCACTTCAACGCCGTGGAAGGCTTCAACGACAGACTTCGCCGATTTATGCGTTTCGCCCAACACAACGCCAATGCCTTGCGTGCCTTCAAGAAGCTTGATGACCACTGGCGCACCACCGACGAGATTCAAAATTTCTTCCGTGCGCTGCGGATCATTGGCAAATGCCGTGGCGGGAAGGCCCACTCCATCGCGCGCCAGAATTTGCAGGCAGCGCAGCTTGTCGCGGCTGCGCCCGATGGCAACCGATTCATTCAAGGGATAAACCCCCATCATCTCGAATTGCCTGAGCACCGCAAGGCCATAAAACGTGTGGGAAGCGGCAATGCGAGGTATCACTGCATCGAAGCCTTCGAGTTTCTCGCCCCGATAGCGAAGCTCGGGCTTTCGCGAAGTGATGTTCATGTAGCAGCGCAAGTAATCAATCGGCACGATCTCATGTCCGCGCCCGACAGCAGTTTCTATTAGGCGCTGGTGCGAATAGAGTTTCGGATTGCGGGTGAGCAGGGCAATTTTCACGACGATCTCTTCTTTCGGCTCAGAATGAAGCTGCGGTCTGGGTGAACAAGAAAACGGCCTTTAAGGCTCATCCGCCCAAGCAACATCGGAACTCCCATGTCACCGCGATGCGTCAATGTCACCTGTGATTTGAAATTATGCTCACCAACTTCAATCTCCGTCTCAATTACTGGCCGTAACTCACTGGAACCATTAGAGCTTTTGATGCGTTTTAAATCCACTAAAACGGCTGAGCATTTATGCGCATGCCCATCAAGCGGAATGGTGAAGTGCACGTGGCTTCCCGAAACCACAATAGCCTCGGCATGGATCGCAGAGATTTTGGCACCGGTATCAATCTTCGCGACAAGCACGCCATGGCCCAGCAAGGGCAGGGACACATCTTCCCGCCAACCAATCAGCGGACGGACAAATAGCGTGGGTCGTTTCAAGGCCATTAAACAACGTTAGTGCAATAAGTGGGCAAGTTGAAGATGAGAATCGGGGTTTCGCAGTATCCAGAAGTCCAAAGCGTCGTGACCAACGAAATGATTAAAGACTGTGCTATAGGACAACCCATGGGACAAGATTTGGAAATTCTCCGTTCGATCAAAGGTGGACAGGAACTGGTCGATTGGCTCGGTTACCGTGAATATCCCTACGGCATCCTCCACGACGGGGAGATTATTGAGCTTTGCCTTCACCGATTGGAAGGATCACGCTTGGTGATTCAGGGGCTGAAGTATGAAGATGCGACGTTGAACTCGCGCATCGTAACATTCTATTTAAAAGATGTAATGAACGTCAATCTGGAAGGCTTCTTGAATCAAAATGTCGTGGGTTCAGTTTTAATTTCTCCCGCTGAAGTTCGTGAACTTCATGGCTCCCTGTTGGGAATTGGCGCGCGTAATCCCGACCACCAAATTGCAATAGAGCCCTGCGCCGGTGCTTTTGGGCTGATCCGTGCCACCATCATAGAAATTGAGCTGGGGTCAGTTAGTTCACTCAAAGCTTGATCATCGTAATCCCGCTGCCTTCAAACTTGTCCATGTTTGAAAGCGCAACAGGGGCCTCATCAAGGCTGATGCGCTTGGCGATCAACTGCTGCGGCTTCAGGATTCCACCCTCGATCATACGCAACATGTCGCCGTAGCGATATGCCTGCATGCCGTGGCTGCCATAGATTTCAAGTTCATGGGCAATGACGCGGGCCATGGGGATTTTTGGAGTTGCGTGGTCTCCCAGCATCAGTCCCACCTGAACATGCCGCCCGCGTCGTCTGAGACACGAGATGGAATTGAAGCTTGTGATGGGGTTGCCCAAAGCATCAATTGAAACATGTGCACCGCCCTGGGAATGATCGCGAACGGCTTGCGGCACATCCTGTGTGCTGCGGCCATTAATTGCGATGCTGGCGCCCATCGCCTTGGCCCGTGTCAATTTCTCATCATCAATATCAATGGCGATGACCTGGGCTCCAATTGCCGCCGCAATCATGATGGCGGACAAGCCAACGCCGCCGCAGCCGTGAATGGCGATCACTTCGCCAGCCTTCACGCGGCCCTGGTCCACCACAGCGCGGAATGATGTGGCAAAACGACAGCCCAGAGCGGCCGCTGTTTCAAAAGCCATGCTCTCGGGCAGGCGCACGAGATTAGCTTCGGCAAAATCCAGCGCCACATATTCGGCAAACGATCCCCAGGCCGTGAATCCCGGTTGGAACTGGTTTTCGCAAACTTGGCTGTTGCCGGATGAACATTCCGGGCAATGGCCACAGCCAGCCACGAACGGCACAGTCACCCGATCACCGATTTTCCAGGAATTTACATCGCGGCCCACGGCAACAATGGTGCCCGCAAGTTCATGGCCGGGCACGTGAGGGAGATGAATATCAGGGTCATGGCCCATCCAGCCGTGCCAGTCGCTGCGGCAAAGGCCGGTTGACTCCACCTTGACGACGACGCCCCCTGCGCGTGGGGTAGGGTCTGGCAATGTTGCAATGACCGGGAGCTTTTCAAATTCTTCAAAATAGACGGCGCGCAATCAAATTCTCCCCAGGCTTTGAACGGGACAGCATCAATTGCCCCAAGTTTCTTTCAACACGCGCAACCAGTTCTCGCGCGAAATTTTTGCAATCAATTCCTTGCCAAATCCGGCGTTGGTCATCGCGTCCACCAACAGCGGCAGCCCCGCCACATCACTGATGAATTCAGGAATTGTGGCCCCGTCAAAATCAGATCCAATACCCACGCAGTCTTCGCCTGCAATCTCGATCATGTGGCGGAGGTGGCTGATCATTACGCTTGGCGCAATATTCTCCACCAGCCGCCCATCATTCTGCAGAAAATCGATCGCAAAATTCAAACCCACAATGCCACGGTTTTTTCCAATGGCGCGAAGCTGGTCATCGGTCAGATTGCGCGAGGAGGGCGTGAGCGCATGGGCGTTGCTGTGCGAGGCGACAAGTGGTGCCGTGCTCAATCGCGCTACATCCCAGAAACCTTTTTCATTGAGATGGGAAAGATCAATCACAATACGTTTGGTGTTGCATGCTTTAACGAGAGCCTTACCCGCATCTGAAAGACCAGGGCCGGTATCAGGCGATGAGGGCCATGCAAAAGGAACGCCATGGCCAAATTGGTTGGGCCTGCTCCAAACGAGGCCAAGTGAGCGAAGTCCACGCGAATAGAGTTCATCAAGTCCCGAAAGATCAGCGCCGATCGTCTCGGCCCCTTCCATATGAAGAACAGCGGCAATGGCGCCATCGGCCTCAGCGTTTCGAATGTCAGCGACAGAAAGACAATGCCGGAAGCCCTTGCCCGGAACTTCATGCACCAGCTTGTCGAAAACATCCACCATGTCCCACGCGGGCTTTTGCGCATCGGCAAAGGAAACTGCGGGATAGGCGGGCGGGTTCAGGCTTTTGTGAAGAATGCCGCTATCGACATGTGAGGGAACATAAATGGCGAAGAGACCGCCGATGAAACCGCCATCATGCATACGCGGCAGATCAAGCTGGCCTTCAGACTCGCCATCAATAAATTCGGAAACGGCTGCGGCAGAATTTTTCTGCCACAGCCGCAACAACAGGTCATTATGACCGTCAAAAACGCCCAAGGCTATCAGGCCTTGGAGAACATCTGTTCAACATAGTCCCAGTTCACCAGATTATCGACAAACGCTTCCAGATATTTTTGGCGCGCATTGCGATAGTCGATGTAATAGCTGTGCTCCCACACATCCACACCGAGGATGGGCGATGCGCCGTGCATCAGCGGGTTTTCGCCATTGGCGGTTTTGGAGATAACAAGCTTGCCATCTTTCTTGGCAAGCCAGGCCCAGCCCGAACCAAACTGGGTCACACCAGCCTGAACAAAATCAGTGCGGAACTTGTCATATCCGCCCAGATCGGAATCAATGGCTGCCTGCAACTTGGCCGGAAGCTTCTTGCCGCCGCCATTGGGCTTCATCCAGTTCCAGAAATGCAGATGGTTATAATGCTGGCCCACATTGTTGATCAGGCCTTGCGCCTTGTCGGCATAGGCCACTTTGCAAATGTCTCCGATGGAGGCTGAGGCAAGAGGCGAATCCTTCAGCAGATTGTTGCCGTTGGTCACATAGGCCATGTGATGCTTGTCGTGGTGGAATTCGAGCGTTTCCTTCGACATGTAAGGTCCCAAAGCATCATAGGCATAGGGCAAAGCAGGAAGTTCAAGTGCCATTGTTTTTCTCCATTTTAGTGATTGGTCTATGTAGGCTCTCAGAGCCAAATCTGCAAGGAAGCTGTCACGCGCAGCGGCATAGTTTTGTCCGTCCCAGAATTGCACAAGGCGCAGGTCTGAGCGGCCTATGCCTCAGCGTCCTGAGCTACGTCAAAAAGCGCAAGCAGGTTTCGTGGGCGGTGCACCAGATCTGCCAAAGTCTCCTCATCTAACCGCAGGTAGAAGGCCTCCAAGGCTTGGGCCAAGAGATGTTTTAACCTGCAGGCGCGCGTAATCACGCAGTGGTTGGTGGCGGGATCGAAGCACTCGACCAACGCAGAACCAGTCTCAGTCATGCGGACGACAGTGCCAATCCGGATTTCGGAAGGAGGCTTGGCCAAGCGAAGGCCGCCGTTTCGGCCACGAACTGTTTCCAATATTCCGGCAACCGACAGTTCATTTGCAATCTTCATGAGATGGTTTTTCGAAATCGAATAGGCTTTTGAGACCTCACCGATTGTGATGAGCTTGTCTGGATGCACCGCCACGTAAATGAGCATTCTAAGCGCATAATCACTGTAGTTTGTAAGTCGCATGTTTCCTCATGAGGTAGCATCTTGCATATAAGATGCATATCAGTTACATCTATTATACATTGTATGGCGAGGAAGGCAATTGGGCCTGGCCTTGCTGAACCCCGCAAACTGCGGGAGTTCTCGGGAGGACAGGTTAATCATGAAATTTTCGCCGCTCGTTTTTTTGGCGCTTTCCGTTCTGGCGCATCCTGCTTGGGCTGATGGCGATGCCGCGCAAGGTGAACAGATATTCAAGAAATGCGGCGCATGTCACACAGTGGCCGACAAGACCAACAAGGTGGGGCCATCGCTCTTGGGTGTTGTCGGACGCAAGGTGGCCTCTGTCCCCGATTACACCTATTCAGATAGCATGAAGGAATATGCGGCAACGGGTGCCATTTGGGATGAAAAGACGCTTGATACATATCTCACAGACCCCAAAGCCGTTGTAGGTCATACCAAGATGGCATTTCCCGGCCTTAAGGTGCAGGCCGAGAGAGACAACCTGATCGCCTTCCTAAAAACCAAAAACTGAATTCTGCCGAACGCCGTTTCTGGGCCCGCGCTACTGCTCATATGAGACTGTAGCGCGGGTTTTTCTTTTGGTCGTGGTTGTCTATTTGATCCAAATCAAAGAGCACCCGCGATTTACCCTTTAAACATGTAAATTATATGCATCTTTAAGGGAGAATAACATGAAGTTGCGAAATACACTGAGCTGCCTGTTTCTTGTCACCTGCATCTTGGCCCCAGCCGCCTTCGCTGAAACGGTGGTGAAGGTCACGTTGATTGACAAGATGGGCACGCCAGACCTCAGCAAACCCTTGGGCCTGGGGATGGGCATGAAGGCCGACATGTCGTCTGCCAAGATGGGTATCAACATCAATCCAAAGGTGGCAGCGCCAGGTCATGTGCGCTTCGATGTGACCAATCTCGCAAGCAACCTTGTCCACGAAGTGATCATCGCGCGAATTACCGAAGAAAGCCAGTTGCTGCCGTTTGATCAAAGCCGAAACAAGGTTGATGAAGAGGCAATACGGTCTTTGGGCTCGGTCTCCGAGATAGACCCCAGCAAGACAGCGTCTCTCACACTGGATTTGAAGTCTGGCAAATACCTTCTCTATTGCAATCTTGCTGGACACTACATGGCGGGAATGTGGACTGTGATTGATATCAAGTAATCGCGCCGCCGCCGCTTCACTCCATAAACTCCAAAGGATCTATCATGTCGATATTCAATCAAAGCAATTCCGCCGTCTTGTCCCGCCGTAGCCTGCTGACGGCGACAGCAGTGACTGTTGCTGCTGCCGCACTTGCCAGTCCACCCGCCCAGGCTGATGACGTTGCAACAGATATTTCAAAACTGCCACGGATAAAGCAGAAATTGGTGGCCCCGCCCAACCTTCCCGAACACGAACAGGTGGCAACAGGTGGACCCAAGATCGTTGAGGTAACGCTCACCATCGAAGAAAAGAAGATCGCCATCGACAAGGACGGAACCGAAATCTGGGCCTTTGCCTATAACGGCTCGGTGCCGGGTCCGATGATCGTGGTGCATGAGGGAGACTATGTCGAACTCACTTTGAAAAACCTGCCCACAAACACCATGGAACACAACATTGATTTCCATGCCTCGACCGGTGCATTGGGTGGCGGAGCCCTTACAAAAGTGCTGCCCGGAGAAGAGGTTGTACTGCGGTGGAAAGCCATCAAGCCCGGGGTGTTTGTCTATCACTGCGCACCAGGCGATGTGATGATCCCTTATCACGTGGTGCATGGGATGAACGGTGCGCTAATGGTGCTTCCGCGTGACGGGCTGAAAGATGCTAAAGGTAACGCCCTGAAATACGATCTCGCTTATTATATCGGCGAGCAGGATTTCTACATTCCGCGCGATACAAATGGCTCCTTCAAAAAATATGAAACTGCTGGCGAGGATTTATCAGACAGTCTTGATGTAATGCGCACCCTCACCCCTTCCCATGTCGTTTTCAATGGAAAGGCGGGTGCCCTTACCGGAGACAATGCCTTGAAAGCCAAGGTTGGCGATCAGGTTCTGTTCATTCATGCGCAAGCCAACCGCGATTCACGTCCCCACATCATTGGCGGTCATGGTGATTATGTGTGGGAGACAGGCAAGTTCGGAAACCCGCCTGAAACAGGTCTTGAAACATGGTTCATCCGTGGCGGCTCCGCTGGTGCGGCACTTTACAAGTTCCGCCAACCTGGCATCTACGCCTATGTAAATCACAACCTGATCGAGGCTGTCATGTTGGGAGCCACGGCCCATGTGAAAGTGGATGGAACTTGGAATGATGACCTGATGATGCAGGTTTCCAAGCCCGCGCCAATAAAGGCCTGACGATGTTCCGCAGCGCCTTCGCAATTGTCTTGGGCGCTGCTGTATGGGCGTGGGCTGGTCTCCCCATGGACAGATCACTTCAAGACCAGATGATCCCCCTTGCACTGACCAGCGACGCCGGAAAAACAATTTACGTCTCACGCTATGAGGTGAATGTCGGATCTTGGCGCAAGTGCTACGAGCAAAAAGGCTGCGCACTCAAACCGGCCGCATCGGGAACGCGCGAACTGCTGCCAATGACCGGGGTCAACTGGTTCGATGTTCAAGACTATATCCACTGGGCAAAATTGCGCAGCGGCCTGAAGCTGCGCTTGCCAACGATTCCCGAATGGCGTGAACTCGACCGTACGCTGATAAAACCGAAAAAAGCCCCGCTCTTTACTGACCCGCGCCTGGCTTGGGCGGCAAACTATGGCCAAGAGGAATCGCCAGGTGGCCCCGTTCGCCCCAAAGGGTCATTCTCTACGACGCCCGACGGAATTTCAGACCTTGATGGCAATGTGTGGGAATGGACATCGACGTGCTATAAAAAGACAATCGACGAGCGAGACTGTCCCGCATTCATAGTCTCGGGCGAACATGAAGCTTCCATGTCTATTTTTGTTGGAAACCCTGCCTCTGGTGGCTGTGCCACTGGCACACCACCCACTTATCTCGGTTTTCGGCTGGTCGCCGACAAATAATTGCAATGGGGCCTGCAAGCTCAACGTGAAAATTCAGGCTTTTCAAAGCCAAGGTTGAAATCCAAAAAACTTGTCTCCCGTGGGGAACGCTTTGCCCCTCCCGACATTACCAAAGGGTGAGCGGGCGTAACGCATCTTTTTTCAGCGTGTTATTTTCGTTCAATTCAATTCGAGGCAAACCACCGCCCTCCACGATGTTGAACAGCGCGGGGAGTGGCAGTGAGCAAACTTATCGACGAGCATCATCAAACGGAGAACTCCCATGCCAAAGTCAAAAACCCTGACGGACCTCTTTCATGACACACTGAAAGACGTTTATTTTGCCGAGAAGAAAATTCTGGCCACCCTGCCCAAAATGGCCAAAGCTGCCACCTCCGGCGATCTCAAGAATGCTTTTGAAAAGCATCGCAAAGAAACCGAAGGCCATGTGTCTCGCCTGGAAGAAGTGTTCGGTATTATCGACGCCAAGCCGGTTGCCAAAACTTGCGATGCCATCATGGGCATCGTCAAAGAAGGCGAAGGCATCATCGAAGAATACAAAGGCACAGCAGCTCTAGATCCTGGCCTTCTGGCTGTTGCCCAGGCCGTGGAGCATTATGAAATGTCGCGCTATGGCACGCTGAAGTGCTGGGCTGGCGAACTCGGCCTGGATGATGCCGCAGATCTGCTGGACGCTACGTTGCAGGAAGAACGCAAGACCGACAAGGCTCTGACCGAGCTTGCCGTTTCCGTCATCAATATCGAAGCTGAAGCTGCTTAACGGCACCGACGACGACCCCGCCATGGCAGCCTGTGCTGTCGTGGCGGGTCTTTGTTCATCAACGCTGTGAGCCTTGGAGTTCGGCTGCGGCAGAGAATTTCACATGCGATGCAGGCCCGCAACTGCGCGGGAGTCATGATTCCAAATTCAACCACGCAACATCGGCCTCGGTGAGGTTCACCGTGAGGGTTGGAAGTGTTGAAACAATCTCCCCAGGTGAGCGCGGACCGATGATTGCAAAAGAAGGGAACTTCTGCGCCAGCACCCATGCTGTTGCAATATTGTGCGTGGACACGCCATGTTTTTTTGCAAGTAATTCAGCTCGGCGGCGCCGCTCTTCATTGGCAGGCGAGCCATAGCAAACCTCAGGACCTATATCGGCAGGCAATCTGTCCCGAAGTTCAACGGGTAGAAAATATCCCCGTGCCTGCGAGGACCAGCTGATATGCGCTATCCTGTTGTCGCGCAGGAATTTCAAACTATCTTGAGTATTCGACGTCACGCATCCGTCCCACACCGGCTTTTCCATGACGGCCAAGGAAAGATTGTTGTTGAGGATCGCCATAGGTTTCAATTGGCGTTTGACGGCATAGGCCTGACCTTCGGCAAATCGCGCAGGCGACCAGTTGCTGCCCCCGAACGCTCCGATTTTCCCCGCCGCGTGAAGCGCATTCAGAGCTTCAACAAATTCCCCCACAGGAACCTGGGGATTATCCCGGTGCATAATATAGATGGGCGCATTGTCGAGGCCCAACCGATCAAGCGAAATTTCAAGTTGGGCTGCAATGGCGCGCGGCGTGCAATAGGGCGTGTGAGCGCCCTTCACGATGACATTGATGTCCTTGGCCACCTTTCGCGCGGAAATCCATTGGCCGAGAACTGTCTCATGATGCCCACCGCCATAGACAAAGCCGGTGTCAAAGGTGTTGCCACCCGCATCCAGAAAGGCATCCCAAACAATGGCACCAGATGCCAAGTCATTTTTGTTGTCCGCACCAAGGATGAGGCGGGAGACCGGAAGGGCAACTCCCTCCAACTTCGCATGGGGAATTTGGGGGGCACCTGATGGAATGAGCAGTGCCAGCTTTCTGTTGTGGGAAGCTTTCTCGGCGAGGGGGACATAGCCCACCTCCTGTCGCCAGCGATCCAGAGTTTCGGCGTTCCCGATGCTGTCAAGATGCGTCATGGCGGGGCCAACGGCTTGCAATTTTCCCTCGGCGATCGCAGTGCTGGCAAGCTCCGCCTCAAATGCAAAAAGATGATGATGCGATCGGATTTCCTCCACGCGAGTCTTGCCATCAATGGTGACTTCGATGGTCGCATCCGATGGCCCTGCATTGCGGCCTGGTGTCCAGGGCGTGGGGAGCTTGATCGTGCCACGCGCCCCTGTCACCACAACGGCGTTTTCCATTTCACGGGTCACGGAACCGGCAATCTCTGCGATGATACCGCTCGAAAATTTCAACACGCCATAGGCAATTTCATCAACACCCGTGGGCCCAATGGTGCCAACGGCCTTGACCGATATGGGGTTATCAAAATCACGACCCATCGCGGCCCCAGCCACCAGACGCGCCGCCGAAACAGGATAACACCCAATATCGAGAATTCCGCCGCCCCCCAATGCCGGATCATAAAGCCTGGACGATGGATTACGCTTTGACGAGAATCCGAATGTCGCTTTTATGTGATGAACATCACCAATTTCGCCAGACTTTATGATTTGAACAAGTCGCGCGATCTGCGGATGGCAGCGATACATGAAGGCTTCCATGAAGAAGCGCTTCTCTTGTGCTGCAACTTCAACAACCGCAGTCACTTCACCAGCGTTCATTCCCGCCGGCTTTTCACACACCACGGCTTTGCCGTGGCGCAAAGCCATGACGGAAATTTCCGCATGCGATGGATTTAGGGTCGAAATGTAAATGGCATCGACCTCAAGATCAGCAACGATGGCATCATAGGTCGAATAGCGCTTGTCGACCGCAATTCCATATTGATCACCGAATTTTTGCCGCCGTCCCGCATCGCGACTGGCAATGGCGACGAGCTTGCCGGAGGTTGCCTCACGCAGCCCGTCAGCAAAATTATGTGCAATTTGTCCAGGCCCGATAATGCCCCACCGTGTCAATCCCATTTGAAGTCCCGCTCTTGTTTTTGATTGCGGGGGAGGGTGGACAAGATTCAGGAGTTGCACAAGTTAAAAACATGCTGGAATTCTGTGCTCAAGCAGCAAAAAGCGGCATGCCCCAAATTGCCAATGCAAAGACAGCTGCGGTAATGATCACCAGCGCTAAGGCCGCTCCATAAAACACAAAGCGACTGCCGCTAAGGGCTGCAAAAGGGATGGCTTGTGCAGCATGAAATCCAATAAAGTGCGCAACCCGCAGATCACCGCCCGTGGTCGACCAACCAAAAAATCCAACACCATGGGCATCCGTCAATTCGCCACCAACCCAATGGCTTGTCTGTGAGCCTATATAGATGCCTGTCAACGTACCCAATAACATCCCAACAAGAAGGCCAAGGCCCGCTGCCTCCGTCAGAAGGCCAAGCCCTCGGTGTTGCCAAACGCGCCAGCCGACGAATGCCGAGGAAGCAGTGATCGACACAGCGCCATAGCCCATGAAAGTATAGGCAACAGCTGCGAAAGTGCTGGAGGTATTGAAATGCGAGGCCTCGCCCCGGGACGCGCGAAAGCACATATAAAGAAGCTCGCCCCAGGCACAAACCGTCATCACCCAAACGGCGATGCTGATACCTCTGGTGCTGCGCGCGGCTTGCGGAATTTGTGCCAATGCCCAACTCACCGTGGCCATTTGAACTAGCAAAGACAGAAAGAATTTCGCTGGCTTGTCCCAAACATCAAGGCCATTGAACAAACGATGATCCACCGCAATCAGCCCAAGGCAGAGCACAAGCCCAATACCCAGGGCGACGGTTGATCGCCAGAGAATTTTGTTTCCCAGCCGTACATCATCGAGAAGTTGGGAAAGTCGCGTGCCGTGAAAACTTGGTGATGCAAAAGTCATGAGGTGATCTCGCGGCGTTCAAAAGCGAGTTTGGTTACAAAGAACAGCAACAGACCAATCGGGCCAAACAGAAACGTGAGCGGCAGAATGATGATGAGGGCAAGGCGCGGCAACCCGGCTGCAATAACTTGCGAGCTGATCCAGCTTCCGATGAAAAGATCAAACGCCAGATAATGGATCCAGCCTGCTGTGGCGGCCCAAGGCGAGGTGAAAAGCAATTGCACATGAGCAAGCGATTCGAATCCGCCGGGAGCAGAACCGAAGAAAAAGATGATCAAGATTGTATAGAGCGCCGCGAAGGCGAGGGGCCAGACGCGACCGGCCAACGCTGTCACCAGAAAGTCCCGCTTTAGGGCAACGCCTGCGGCAAGTATGATCCAGCCCACAAGGGCTGCCGTGTTGGCCAACGAAAACACCAAATCCGACGTCATGCTGCTCCCCCAAAATTTTGACAGCGTAAACATATAACGATCATTAACTTGTTGATGTCAAGTTATTTTACATTGTCAAGATTTGGCAGCTGGTCTAAACAGCGCCATGGCCACAGCGGAACTTCACAAAGCCTATCATCATGGCGACCTGCATGAGAAGCTTCTGACGGCTGGCGAGGACGCCTTGGCGGAGATGCCGGTGGAAGCCGTGTCTTTGCGCGAAATTGCCAGGCGCGCGGGCGTCTCCCATGCTGCGCCCAAACATCACTTCCCCACGATGGGCCATCTGCTGGGAGAAATTGCCGCCCGTGGGTTCACAAATTTCGTGAAGGCGCTGTCGCAGGCCGCCGATGACGCCCCTGAGCAAAGGCCAGGGCCGCGACTGCTCGCCATGGGCCGGGCGTATTTCCGATTTGCCGAGAGAAACCCCGCCACCTATCGCCTGATGTTTGGAACGCGCGACCATTGTGTGATGACACCGCATCTGGTGGAGGCCTCGTTTGCCGCGTGGAACCAGTTGCATGAAGCGGTTGCCGCCATCACCGGCCCTCACCGTGCGGATGCCGGCGCTGTCCATGTCTGGTCGTCCGTGCACGGATTATCGATGTTGAAACTGGCCCAGCGCCTACCGCCCGATATAGTGCTTCACAATGTGGAGGAGCAGAAACTCCGCATGATGATGGCGGGACTCGCCACAGAAAAATGAAAGAGAATCGATGGACTTCACCACACTAGCGCTCGTCTGCCTTGCCGCATTGGGCGCAGGCTTTGTCGATTCCATCGCAGGCGGCGGCGGGCTTCTGGCTTTGCCAGCGCTGCTGTTGGCGGGGCTTGATCCTGTCGCGGCACTGGCCACCAACAAATTGCAAGGCACCTTCGGCACAGCCTCTGCCACTTTCGCCTATTGGCGCAAAGGTCACGTCGACATCAAATCAAGCTGGAAGGCGGTCGCAGCAACTTTCGTTGCCGCCATGCTGGGTGTTGCCGCCATTCATCTGGCACCGACGAACATGTTGAAGGCTCTGCTGCCTGTCGTACTGATTTTGATTGCACTCTATTTTGCGTTTGCACCAAGGTTGGGTGCCGAAGCGAAGACTCCCCGTCTCTCGCAATCAGCGATGAATTTCGCGGTGCTTCCAGCCATCGGATTTTACGACGGCATTTTCGGTCCCGGCACCGGCTCGTTCTTTCTTCTGGCGCTGGTCACCTTGGCGGGAAGTTCCTTGATCGGTGCAGCTGGAAAAACGCGGCTTCTCAATTTCACATCCAATATCGCCGCCCTCTTGGCGTTTGCATTCACCGGGAAAATCATCTGGGTTGTGGGCCTCAGCATGGGGGTTGCACAAATCATCGGCGCGCAGCTTGGTGCCCATGTCGCCATGAAAAATGGCGCGCGCATCATCCGGCCTTTGCTGGTTCTCGTCTGTTGCGCCGTGGCCGTTAAATTGCTTGTTGATCCGACAAATCCGGTTAGAGCGCTTTTTCCATGAATACGCTCAACGGGTCCAGCAGGTAGTCCCCAAACGGTTCCCGATATTTATAACCGAGTTTTTCATAGAGGCCCAAAGCCTCCGGCTGATGAATGCCTGTTTCTAGCCGTGCAATTCGAAAGCCAAGGTCGCGCGCCGCATTTTCAATCACCTGCATGAGAGCTTTGGAAAGGCCAAGCCCGCGCGCAGAAGGATCAATAAAAACCCGCTTGATCTCCACATAATCCTGATGCGTCCAGAACCCGCCACACCCTTTGGCAGTCCCATCAACAAACGCGCCGAAGAAATTCATCTGCGGTTGGCACAGGGTTTCAACATCCAGCATATGGTTGCTTTCCGCAGGATAAAGCGAGGCCGCATAGGCATCGCTGGCCTCCAGAAATGTCACAAAGTCACGGGGGTCGGCGCGAGAAATTTCAATCACGAGAAAGCTTGCAACCCAGTTTGCGCACGTCCCAAAATAAGGGCGTGAACATCATGCGTGCCCTCATAGGTGTTCACCGTTTCAAGGTTCACCATATGTCGGATCACGTGATACTCATCTGAAATGCCATTGCCGCCATGCATGTCGCGGGCCGCGCGCGCAATGTCGAGCGACTTGCCGCAATTGTTGCGCTTCATCAGCGAAATGGCAGGCGGAGCCACAGTGCCGCGCTCCAGACCGCGGCCCAAGGCAAGGCTGGCCTGAAGCCCCAAGGCGATTTCGGTCTGCATGTCAGCGAGTTTTTTCTGGATGAGCTGCGTGGCAGCAAGTGGCTTGCCAAACATCTTACGCTCCATCGTATATTGCCGCGCGCGGAACCAGCAATCTTCCGCCGCCCCCATAACACCCCAGGCGATGCCAAAGCGCGCCTTGTTGAGGCACGAGAAGGGGCCCGAAAGCCCGCGCGCCTTGGGTAGCATGGCACTTTCTGGAATTTCCACATTGTCGAGAACAATTTCGCCGGTGATCGAAGCACGAAGCGACACCTTGCCCTTGATCTCGGGCGTAGAAAATCCCTTCATGCCGCGCTCAACGATGAAACCTCTTATCTCGCCCGCCTCGTCCTTGCCCCACACAATGGCAATATCGGAGATCGGCGAATTGGTGATCCACATCTTGGCGCCATTCAAAACATAGCCGCCTGAAATTTTCCTGGCACGGGTCGTCATCGAGCCGGGGTCAGACCCTGCATCAGGCTCCGTCAAGCCAAAGCACCCGATGATTTCACCAGTCGCCAGGCGCGGCAGATATTTTATCTTCTGCTCTTCGCTGCCCCATTCTTCGATGGGGTGCATGACCAGAGAATTCTGCACGCTCATGGCCGAGCGATAGCCTGAATCAACGCGCTCCACTTCACGTGCCACAAGCCCATAGGCCACATAGCCAAGGCCTGAGCCGCCATAGGCTTCTGCTGTCATCATGCCAAGAAAGCCCATCTCGCCAAGTTCGGTCATGATCTCGCGGTCAAAGCGTTCCTCACGAAAAGCGCTTTTGACACGAGGCTGCAATTTGTCGGCGGCAAAGGCGCGCGCCGCGTCACGGATCATTTTTTCTTCGT
>JBDSTO010000217.1:0-3603 GCA_039928255.1 Aestuariivirga sp.
ATGGTGATGGTGCCGATTGGCGACGGGCTCACAATGGCGCGGAAGATTTAGTTTCTACTTTCCCTCCTCCGCTCTTGCGGGGGAGGGAGAAGTGTAATTGAATTTCCAATGCGAAGGGCCGTTTACGTCTTCTCGACTTTCAACCTCAGGCCGTTGATGCCGGTCACTTTCACCTGTTCGCCTTTATGAAGCTCTGGTCCTTCGACATCCCACAGTGTGTCGTCGACTTTGATCTTGCCCTTGCCATGGGTGATGGCGGTTTCCAGATAAAAGCTTTGGCCCACAAGGCCTGCGTGGCGCTGGTTCAAAAAAGGCTGATCGGATTTGGGATGGCGGTTTCCCATCACGAAGCGCCATGAGCCCAGAATGGAAAGGATGCCAAAGACAGCGAAGGTGAAAATCTCGCCGATCCAGGAGAGATGGAAAAGATGATCTGCAATGGCCGTCAAGCCAGCGGCCACCGCCAGCCACAACATGAAGAAACCGGGCATCAGCATTTCAGCAATCAGCAAGAGGCCGGCAACAATCCACCAGAACCACAGACCGATTTCACCAAAGAATTGATCCAAGCGCGAGGCTCCTATTCCTTTGACGTTGGCACGGTGGGGCGCCGGCGTGATGAGGATTGTGCCTCCTGGCCCGTGGGACCGCTGCCGAATGCTTCCTTGGCAATTTCAGCAATGCCGCCGATTGAGCCCAGGATTGATGTTGCATCAAGTGGCATCATCAGGATTTTCTGGTTGGGTGATTGCGCCAAAGCTTCCAGCGCCTTCACATAGTTGTTGGCGACGAAATAATTGATGGCCTGCACGTTGCCGCGCGAGATGGCGTCACTGACGAGTTGTGTTGCTTTGGCTTCTGCTTCAGCAGAGCGTTCGCGCGCTTCAGCTTCGCGGAAGGCTGCTTCCTTGTGGCCCTCGGCCTGCAGCATGATCGATTGCTTCTCGCCTTCGGCTTTGAGGATTGCAGCACCACGCAGGCCCTCGGCTTCGAGGATGGCTGCGCGCTTGTCACGCTCGGCCTTCATCTGGCGACCCATGGATTCGATCAAGTCTCGCGGCGGGCTGATGTCCTTGATTTCGATGCGCGTCATCTTCACGCCCCAGCCTTGCGTTGCCTGGTCAACCACGCCCAAGAGCTTCTGGTTGATCTCGTCACGCTGGGAGAGAAGATGATCCAACTCCATCGAGCCCATGACGGTTCTGATCTGGGTCATCACCATGTTGAGCACGGCGTTTTCGAGATTGTTGACTTCGTAAGAAGCTTTGGCGGCATCCAGAACCTGGAAGAAGGCCACGCCGTCGACGGTCACCATGGCGTTGTCGCGGGTGATCACCTCTTGTGAAGGCACAGGCAGCACGCGCTCCATCATGTTGAGCTTGTGGCCGATCCGATCAGTGAAAGGGATGATGAGGCCAAGGCCTGGATGAAGGGTTCTGACGTAGCGCCCGAAACGCTCAACCGTGTATTGATAACCCTGTGGCACCATGCGGATGGAGCGCAACAGGAAGAATACAACGACTACGAGAACAACAAGAACAAAAATTCCAGAACCGGGCATATTAAACTTCTCCATCAACCTTCACCTTTCCAACTCGTAATGTAATATGTACCATGATTGTGTGGATTTCAAGACAAATAGGAAAATAATTACAGCCAGCCCTGAAGTTCGTTTCGGCTGAGGGTTTCGAGCAGCTTCACACCCCCGGTGCTGTCGTTGAGGCAAGGTGCCACGGAGAAATTCTCTCCGCCATGTTCCTCGAAGGTCTCTTTGAGGCCGATTGCGAGCTCCTCCAGGGTTTCCACACAGTCCGAGATAAAGCCCGGTGAAATCATCACGAGTTTTTTCACACCTTGACTGGGCAAAGCCTCCACAGTGTCCTGCGCATAGGGCTTCAGCCATTCCGCACGGCCAAAGCGCGACTGGAAAACGATCTGCGCAAAATCGGGAGAGAGCTTCAACTTCTCGCGGATGAGGCGCGCGGTTTTCTGGCAATGGCAATGATAGGGGTCGCCCTTGTCGAGATATTCCCGCGGCAGGCCGTGAAAGGCGATGAGGATTCTGTCGGGTTTCCAGGTGAGGGATGCGAGATGGGCTTTCAGACTTCCGGCCACGGCATCGATATAGGCGGGCTCATCAAAATAGGAGGGCAAGGTTCTGATGGCAGGTTGCCAGCGCATGGTGCCCAACACCGCATAGGCCTTATCGAGGACTGTTGCGGTGGTGGCTGCGGAATATTGGGGATAGAGCGGCATCAAAAGAATCTTGTCGCAGCCCTGATCCTTCAAGGCCTGCAGGCGCTCTGCAATCGAAGGCTTGCCATAACGCATGGCCCAATCGACGACGAGCTTGTTTCCTTGTCCTAGTGCGACCGCCAATTTTTCTGATTGTGCGCGGGTGAAAGTTTTGAGCGGAGACTCGTTCTTCTCCCGGTTCCATATCTTCTCATAGGCGTAGCCTGATCGTTGCGGCCTGAAATTGAGAATGATGCCGTTCAAAATCAGCCACCACAAAACGCGGTTGGTTTCAATGACGCGGGGATCGCTCAAGAATTCCTTCAGATAGCGCCGCATGGACCAGTAGTCGGTGGCCTCCGGTGTTCCAAGGTTGATCAGCAGCAGACCAATTTTTTTCTGCGGAATGGGGGGATGGCCGGGGGGCAGGTTCATGTCGGGTCTCTCATATGTGGCGCTTATATACTGGACCTCGGGGCCATCGTCCCCGAAAATAACGTCGCGGCAGATGATTCGAGGGGGCAGGCGGGGCCTCTCATCGCCCGGGCGGAGTATCTGTTTAATGATCGGCAACCGATTGGCGGCATGGATTGGCGAAACCTTCCAAGGTTTGGGCCATCCTTTGGGTGCGCGCCAAATCCAGGAGACTGCCAAAGTCATTCCGCTTTTGGTGCTGTTTCATTTCTGTGCGGCAATTGGCATCAGCAATCTGACGACAAGGGCCGTTCCTGAAATTTTGCTGCGGAGCTGGCAAGGCGGGGTCATTCTTGTGGCCATTCCTCTCATCTATGTCGCCTACCGCCTCTCAAAGCCGCAAGGTCAGGAGGCTTCCGCACATCTGGTCAAGAAATTCTCTCCGGCCATTGGGGTTCTGCTCGGTTGCGTTTGGGCCGCACCCGTCAACTTCTTCCCGTCCTTTGTTGATCAGGTCGATATTCCGGTTATCTATGCCATGGTGCTGACGATGGTCAGCATTGGCATCATTTCGCTGATGCGCCTTCCATTCGCCGCCATCCTGTTTTCGCTGATCGTGACAGCGGCCATCAGCTATGCGCTGCTTTACAACATGGCAGGTTCTCATCAGCTCATCGGCTTTCTTGCCTTTGGGCTTTTTGCACCGGCACTCGTCTCAGGCATTTTGGTGTCGCATCGCTCCATGCTGCGGCAATGGCAAGCCGAGGAGGAATTGATCCGCCAAGGCCAGGTGATCAAATTACTGCTCAATGATTTTGAGCGCGGCACCGGTGATATTTTGTGGGAGACCGACAGCAACGGCAAGATCACCTATTTTTCTGGCCAGGCTGAAACGGGTGACGAAGGTGCCAATAGGTCTGGCGGCGATATTGGCTCAGCGCTTGGCTTGGTGGA
>JBDSTO010000218.1:0-6223 GCA_039928255.1 Aestuariivirga sp.
AGTCGAATTGATAAGGTTGATCGACGATCGACGTGTAATTGCGAGCGGCACCAGCATCTGATGATGGCGCGCCGCCGATCAAACCCTGCTCGTTGGTGAGAACGATGCGGTCGAGAATGTTTTCTTCAGCAGCAACGGTGGGAAGTCCGGTTGAAATACCCGACCCGATATTGCAGATGGCGCCTGGGAACAGTTCGAGAGCAGCGCGTCGGGCTATGATCTTGCGTTCGTCAAAGGCCAGCAGGGGCATGTCGGCCAAAGGAACACGGAGCTCGCCAGAGTAAGCATCATCATGCTTGGTGCTGTAGGTCTGCCATTGATCGGGGGCAACCACGACTACATCAACAAACATCCCGGGAATCTTCACGGCCTTAGGCGGCAGAGACTCTCGGCGCGCCAAACGCTTGACCTGAGCGACGACCAATCCACCGCAGCGTCGCGCTGCCTGGGCCATGGATAGCATTTCACCATAGACGGCCTCATGCTCCATGGTGATATTGCCATCTTCGTCAGCGGTCGTACCGCGCAGCAATGCCACATTGATAGGGAACGGCTTATAGAACAGCCATTCCCTGCCGGAGAGAGTGACAACCTCGATTAGATCTTCGGTGGCTTTTGCGCTTTGCCTGCCGCCGCCATGGCGTGGATCGATAAACGTGCCGAGGCCCGTATGAGTAATCAGGCCTGGCCGTCCGCCTGCAATCTCGCGCGTGAGCATCGAAATAGCGCCTTGCGGCAAGGTGTAGGCTTCAATTTCATTGCGCGCTGCCATGTCGGCAATCGCCGGGCTATCGACATAAGTTCCGCACACGATGCGCTTGAGCAATCCCTGATGTGCAAAATGCGATGCACCCTTCTTTGCCTTGTCACCAAGTCCAACGGGATGAATCGATGTGATGTTGCGCGGCTGTCCTTTGAGAAGGAATCTCTCTTCGATGGCCGCCATGATGGTTTCGGGAACAGCGTGGCCGTTTCCTGATCCACCGATGAGGATGGAATCTCCATCCTCCACCAGAGCCGCGACTTCATCGGCCGTCATGATTTGCATGTGAGAGGATCCCATATTTTTACGTGGACTGTTTCATGGGTGTTTTGCTGAGTCAAGTCGAACACTCATTGACTCAACGTTGGGCCGCCCTTACTGTTTTCGCATTCTGTGGGGAGATCAAGTGACTTCAGGACGAGTGAAACTCGACATCGCGGATGGCATCGCCTCTGTCATGCTAGATCGCCCCGAAAAGCTCAATGCCGTAACGCCCGCTATGGCGTCTGATCTTGTGCGGATGTGCCGAGAACTTGATGCTGACCCAACAGTTCGCGTGATGTTGTTGTCGGGAACGGGCAGCAAGGGCTTTTGCGCTGGAACTGACCTCAATGGCTTAGCCGAATACAAAACGGCCTGGGACTATCGCAACCGCGTGGAATATTCAGCGGCTGTTCGGACTATGCGAAAGCCAGTGGTCGTAGCACTTTTTGGATGGGCCCTCGGTGGTGGTGCCGAGTTGGCATTGTCTGCTGATCTTCGTATCGCCGATGACACAGCGAAGTTCAGCTTTCCAGAGGTGAAGAACGGCTGGGTGCCGGGTGGTGGCGGTACGCAACTCCTGCCCCGGTTGATCGGATATGGGCAGGCAATGCGCATGCTGCTGACCGGCGATGTCGTTAACGCTTCTGAAGCTTTGCGGCTTGGTCTCGTTGAGGAAGTGACTGCCGCTGGTGAGGCCATTGCGCGGGCGCAAGCGGTCTGCGTGCAGCTCGCCGCGTTGAAGCCGCTCGCCGTGGAGGCAACCAAGGCGGCGGTCCGGGCCGCATTGTCATTGCCACTGGAAACTGGTTCTTCCTACGAGAACGAACTGTCTTCTCTTTGTTTCACTGGTCAGCACATGGAGGGCATTGATGCTTTCCGTCAGCGCCGCGACAAATCATCCTGACACAAACCGAACGGTTTCACGGTTGTCCATAGCGGGACGAACACGCTTCTTTGCCCATATTGATCCGCGATGCACCTTCATTGAGGGGGTAGCCCATGTCTGAGCAAGGCGCGGATTTTGTTATTGTTGGTGGTGGTTCAGCGGGTTGTGTGCTGGCCAATCGACTGTCTGCTGACCCCACAGTGCGTGTGATCCTTCTTGAAGCCGGAAATTGGGATCGCCATCCTTTTATTCGTATGCCGGCAGGGTTTCTGCCCTTGATGCAATCGGGTGCATTGGATTGGGGTTACAGCAGCGAGCCCCAGAAGAATCTTGGTAATCGTGTGTTGTTCCTGCCGCGTGGCAAAGTGATCGGTGGATCAAGTGCGATCAATGGCATGGTTTATTTCCGCGGGGATCAATCGGACTATGACCAGTGGGCGCAATTTGGAAACCCGGGTTGGAGCTTTGCCGACTGCCTGCCTTTCTTTGTTCAAGCCGAAGGGCATATGTCTGGCCCACGCGAAGGCCACGGAAGCGAGGGACCTCTGAAGACTTTGCGCCACGGTGTCCATCACCCGCTGTCGAAAGCTTTTGTCGCAGCAGCGCAGCAGATGGGGTTGCCGTGGAATGATGACCTAAACCATGGAGGACAATATGGTGTGGGCGAGACGGATAGTACCATGATGGGCAACCGGCGCTGGAGTGCGGCCGATGCTTACTTACATCCGGCACGCGTCCGACCCAATTTAAAGGTCGTTACTTCTGCACTTGCACTGCGTGTTTTAACCAGCAAGGGCAGGGCAACAGGAGTGCAGTATAGCGTAAATGGCAACGTTGAAACCGTTGCGGCTACTCGCGAGGTAATCCTAAGCGGCGGGGCCGTCAATTCGCCACAACTCCTTCAGCTTTCGGGCATTGGTGATCCGGATCATCTGTTGCCTCTTGGCATTTCAGTTGTCCATGACCTCAAAGGTGTGGGTTGTAACCTGCAGGACCATCCTGCAATGACGGTCAAGCAGTTGTGCACGCAGCCAATTACACTTCTTTCGCAAACCGGACCTGTCACATCTGCGTTCCAGGTCGCACGCTACTTCCTGACCGGCGGCGGACCTGCCGCCTATCATGGCGGCGAAGCGCAAATGTTAGTAAAGACGCGGCCTGACATCGTGGCACCCGATCTCCAATATTTCATGACGAATATTCTTTATACCAACAATGGTCGCACCATTATCGACAAGCACGGGTTCATGACCTATTTCACCCTGCAGCGGCCAGGCAGTCGCGGCACCGTTAAGATTCGCACGGCGGATCCAAGAGCAGCTCCAGCCATTGATCTCAATTATCTTGACGACCCCAACGACATTGCGGCGCTGCGCGAGGGAATCCGCATAAGTCGCAGGCTGTTTTCGCAACCGGCCTTTGATCCCTATCGCGGTGAGGAATATCAACCGGGCGTTACCAGCCAGTCAGACTCCGATCTCGACGCCTATATCCGAAGAGAAGTGACATCGAACTATCACCTGAGCGGAACCTGCAAGATGGGCAATGATACGATGGCCGTGGTTGACTACACACTTCAGGTTCGCGGCCTCGATGGGCTCAGGGTAATCGACGCCTCTATCATGCCCCGCGTGGTGAGCGGCAATACCAATGCACCCACCATGATGATCGCTGAGAAAGGCGCTAGAATGATACTTGACGGGTTGGGGGTCGCAGCCTGAACTCGCAATACGCTTGATACTGGATCGGGCTCAAAGCCGCTGGCATTGCCAGATTGATGGTGCCCAGGGACAGAATTGAACTGCCGACACGCGGACTTTCAATTAGGCTAGGAAGTTATTCAAGCTGCTTCAAATCGCAGTGTAATGCGTTGAGTTGTTTACCCGATTGGAAGATTTGTCTCGAGCGAGTTGTTTCATACTATTCCACTTTATTTCATTCAAGATCGATGACCTTTGGCACCCCGACGACACCCAGAAGTGCTGAAAGTCACGCTTTGTGAAACTGACCAATTTGATTGGGTGGAGATCGTCATCTTTGTTTGGAGTTGCGGAAGTGATCTTACCTGCATTTGGGGTCGCCTTTTGACCCGGAACGGACTCTCCTCCACAAACAGTGTTCGTAATACACGCTTATAAAAAGATATCCTCCGGAAATACGATACTTTCCGGAGGATAGAAGGTGGGGGTTTTCAGTAGCCGCCTTTTTTTGCAGGCTTATTTACGGCCAACGTAACGATCGCGAATACAACGCCTGCAACCACGGCCGTTGGAAGTGAAGCCGTTATGTATTGATAGGGTGGATTGCTGGCATAAGAGATGGGGTTCAGGAGATAAAGATAAGTGCCCACCCCTGCGGCCATGCCAATGATCGATGCTGGGTTAAAGCCGCCCCAATAGCGATAGGTGCTCCGAGGCCCGCCTTCGAACAGTCCGCGGGGATCCACGGACCTGCCACGCAGGAAGTAATAATCTGCGATCTGAATTCCACAAAGCGGCGCAAAGCCAAGCCCAATAAAGGCAAGGAATGTTCCAAAATTTGCAAAGAACAGATCTGGGATGAACAACCCCACCACGCCTACCGGAAGGATCGAGATCAGCAGAAGGGCCGGCCAATTGAGATGCTGCAAAGCCGGGAAATGGCGCAACCCGATTGATGAGGAGTAAACACCGGCAACTGCAGTTCCGAGATTGGCTGCAGCAACAAACAGCAGCGCAATAACACCATAGAAAGGCCCACCAATGGACCGCATCCAGGTTGAGGGATCGGATACTTGCAGGACAAGTATGCCGGCAATGCCGATGGCCGACAGAATGGGCACAGGTGCTCCCATGCCAACCATGATCGGCAGCGCTGCCGTGCGACCATTGGGTGCCATACGGACCATGGCGCCGATATAGGGCCACCAGGACAACAATGACACAATGCCGATTTCAACCCCGGTTGTGTAGTTCCACAACGGATCAGCGGAAGCCGATGATGGAACGGCCACGGCCAAGTCATTCCAGCGCTGGGTCACCAGGATGTAGAGCATCCACATGCCCACCAGAACATGCGCCACGAGAATCTTCGCAACCTTGTCAACTCCAGCGGAGCCTTTAAGAAGAAACAAGAACACCAGTGCTGAGGCCAAAAGAATTGTGGCAGATACCAGCATGCCGCCAGAATTTTCTCCAATTACACCGAGCGCTGCGAGAAGCTGCGTGGTGGACTTGGCAAAAAAGATGAGCAGGAGGGAATTCCAGCCTACGATCGATACAAATTGCATTGCAGCCGGGATAACCCAGCCGCGTGAACCAAATTGCGGCTTTGATGATGCAATCGAGTCCACGCCAAAGCGCATGCAAACCGGCACCGCAGCAAGTGCGACGATCAACATTCCAATCATGCTGCCAGCAAAGAGCGTGGCGAAGCCCTCACGGAAATTCAGATAGTAGCCGACATATTCACCAATGATGTAGCACCACGTGGCTGCTGCGGCAGTCGCCAGCGAAATGCCGAGCTTCCAACCGCCCCACGTTCGCTCTGACGGCAGCAGCGGCCAAGCGCTTTTATCAGCTTCAACAAGAATGTTTTCTGTGACGTTTGCCATCGGCGTTATCTCCCCAACCACAGAGCGATGATCGGCAAGACCACGCCAAGGCCGATGAGGACAACCCACGCCGTGGCATCATAGTCCTCGCCCTGGTTTTTGGGATTCTCGAGCAGCGTCAGCCGCCGCTCTAATTCTGGATGCAATTTTTCCATTTTAGCCTATTCCTCCAACGTTTATTGTTGATTATGTGCCCAGATTGCATTCACCCCGGGCTTGGGTGCATTTAGCCCTTCAGGCGTTCTCCCTTCGGGTCATACCAAGGTTTCAATTGCGCCTGGATCGGATAGCGCTTCCAGGCAATTTCAACTTCCATCTTGCCTGACGAAAGCCACTCATCGCTCACGCCCTCCGCGCAAGACACGTAGCCCATCGCCAGGGAAGCACCGATGCGGTGACCCCAGGCCCCCGTGGTCACCGAGCCTACAATCAAGCCGTCGCGCAGAATGGGCTCATTGTGATACATCAAAGGCGCATCCTTGCTGTTGTCCAGCAAGCAGAGCTGCACCATGCGGCGCGTCAGCGGACCTGCAGCCTTCTGCGCAAGGAGAGCGTCCCGGCCGATAAAGTCTCCGGACTTGTTGAACCCGACAGCAAAACCTAGACCAGCCTGAAGAGGCGTGTCCTCTTCGCCGATATCATGCCCCCAGTGGCGGTATCCTTTTTCCATGCGCAGGGAATTGATGGCGAAATAGCCGCCCATCCGAAGGCCGAACGC
>JBDSTO010000219.1:0-37454 GCA_039928255.1 Aestuariivirga sp.
GTCTGTTCAGCGGTTCCACGGGTTTCTGATTTCTGTCTCATTTCTGCTCTCCGTATCTCTACGATGAGCCAGGAACTCTCCAATCTTCAAGTCACGCTTTCTGTTCCATTGGCGCTGAACCGGGACACGCTGGTGAGCCGCCGCAAGAGGTCGACTTAGAGGTATTCGTCTGAGACCCATGAGGGATCAGACCTTTTTTGCCTTGGGCTTTGGTCCGGCCAAAAGCTGATCAAGCTCACCTGCATTCGCCGCGTCGATCAAGGCGTCGAAGGTGGTCGGCAACTGGCTCTCTTGTTCAACGAGAATGCCAGGCTTACCCTTTTCAAACTCAATGACCTTGAGGCCAAATCTGGCCATGACCACAGTCTTGCCTTCGGGGGTCTTAGTCCACCAAGGCTTGACCCTGATCTGATGAGGTTCCCGCACCCGGTTGCCATCCCGAACCGCCCATTTGCTGACGGTTCGAGAATATCCAGGGTTGGACAAAAGGTCCTTCTGCTCTTTGAGTTTTTCAATGAACTTGAAGCGTCGGTGTTGTTCCGGGGTTCGGCGGGTATCGGGGGTAGAGACATATTGGAAAGATTTGAGAATGGGCATTGCAATCACTCCTTTGCATATAGGATAATATACCTATACGTGAAGAAGTAAACCGCTCATTTTCAATTGAGATTGGCTGGTGCTTAGGCGACTCAATCTCTTAAATATCAGCTTTTTCTACGCTAAACTCCTGCCGAAGTGCTGAATCGATTTCATCGGATATGAGCTGGGAGGCCCGACGTATTGGATCGTCGGCCAGGTGCGCATACTTTGCCGTAGTCTTGACTTGCGAGTGGCCCAACAATTTCGCCAGCACGGGAAGTCCTAATCCTGCCCCGGCTCCCACGCTGGCAAATGTATGCCTAAGGTCGTGCAGTCTCACGTCATTTAAGCCGGCCCTCGACCTTATGGCCTCCCATGGTTTCTTCAGGTCAGTGCGAGGACGGTTTGGTTCGCTTCCTGAAATGACATACTCACCGCTACGAGCAAGCCCATCGACGGTTTTAACCGCAGAAGCACCCAACAGGACCGTCTTTCTTCCAGTCTTGGAATCAGGAAGGTGAAGCAGCCCGCGTTCAAGATCAACTTCGCGCCAGCGGAGGTTCAGGATTTCTCCTACACGGCATCCTGTCAGGATCAACAATCTGATGGCGGCCACCACGAATGGTGAATAGACCACCATCCGGTTATCCGGTTTTGCTGCATGCTTTGCCTTGGGCTTAGTCATGTCGACGCTATAGGCGATCCCCACCGTCTCTGCTTCGTCCAAGGCCCGCCCGAGACGGCCGATCTCGGTTGTGGTCAAGAAGCGATCTTTGGGAACCTCCCGAAACTTCTCAATCCTCGTTGCTGGATTAAACCCTTCTTCGATCAAACCGGTGCGACCTGCCCAGGAATAAAGTGCGGCCAGACATGAGATGGCGCGGTTGGCAATCACGGGCGTGTCTTTTAAAGAGTGATGCAACTGAGACACTTCCTGTCTGGTCACTTTCATGAAATGCCTGTTCCCGAAGAACGGCTTGATCTTGTGGTCAAGAAGGTGGCCATAAAGTGAGGCGGTGTTGGGCTTCCGCTTGGCCTTGACGTGCTGTGTCAGAAACCTATCGCAGGCATCAGCGAACGAGATGGCCATCAGGTTCGCCTGGATCGACTCAAACGCTGGGTCTTTTCCCTCTGCCACCTGCCCCAGAATTTGAACGGCTTTCCGACGCGCATCATCCGGTGTCACGGGGCCATAGTTGCCAAGTTTGACGAACCTCTTGGGAGCCAATGGATGGCGAGCGCGATAACGAAGGATAAAAGTCTTAAGGCCGGACGGTGCCACACAAAGACCAAATCCGGGCAACACCGAGTCCCAAACTATAAATCTCTTGTCCTGAACGAGCACCGCATCAACGGATGATTTTGAGATTTTGAACCCGCTGCCTCTCGTTTTCAAAGTTTAGCCTTTTCATTTGGTTACCATATGGTGACCACCTGGCGGTAAACCTAATCAAACGGGAAGTACATGGGAGTATGGCTAAGACATTGAATATAATAGTCTATTATTACACCTACAAATCAATTCCAATTCGTTCACACGATCAAAAAATAGATTGCACCCAAGAGGTCCTATGGTGCCCATGGTGCGCATCTTGGCCAAACTGAGCATAGCATTGATGACCGTTGTCGAGCACGTTCAAGTCAAAGTTTGGGCCGTGTAGGCGAATTAGAAATAGTTATGAAAATTCATTCCCAGTTGTCCTTGTCACTTTGAGATCGCCGGGAAGATCATGTCCCGCCCAAAGACCAAGCCGGTGGCATCGGAAAGGGCGCGAAGTTCGCGCTTCAGATCTTCTTGGCCGATATGCTTGCGCTAGGCTTTTGTGGTTATTCGCAAGACTAAGTCTCCACAGAGAGGATTTAATGCAAGTCCATCCTGCTTTGCGCCGTCTCTCGATCTCAATTCTTGTCAGCGCGGCATTCGATTCATCAATCAGTTTTATGGCGCGTGCCTGATTGCGGCACTCTTAGATTTTGAAGGCCCTGACGCGTGTTGCATCATCAATGGTGGCATCAGAACGCGATAACACCCTCATGGATCAGTCTAACAACTTCGTTTGTGATTCACTGTTTGTCATACAGCAACTTCGCGACAGACCGTTTCCATCCAGCATATCTTGTTTCTCGCTGTTCGGCTTTCATCTTCGGTGTGAAGGGGCGATCGCGCTTCCAGCTTTTTGAAAATTCCTTGGGTGGCGGCAGAAGCCCTAATTGCAAGCCTGCAAGATAGGCCGCGCCTAAGGCAGTGCTTTCCAGATATTTTGGTCGATCAACCGGTGCGTTCAAAATATCTGACAAATATTGCATTGTCCAATCTGACACTGCCATGCCTCCATCAACTCGCAACACGGTTTGTACGTCGCTGCCCCAATCCTTGGTCATTGCTTCGAGCAGATCTCGCGTCTGAAAGCACACGGCTTCCAGTGCGGCTTTTGCCAGCTCCTTGTTGGTAGTCGCGCGATTAAGTCCAAATAGCGCGCCGCGCACTTCAGGGTTCCAATACGGTGCGCCAAGTCCAACAAAGGCCGGGACTAGATACACGTCTTGCAGCGGGTCAGCGGATTTGGCCAGTGCGCCAGCTTCTTGCGCCGTCTTTATTACTTTAACGCCATCACGCAGCCACTGTATTGCAGCGCCAGCAATGAAAATTGCACCTTCAAGTGCGTATGTGCGTTTACCGCCTAACTGATAGGCGATTGTTGTGAGTAGTCGATTCTGGGACAGGACAGCCGTATCGCCCGTGTTGAGCAGAACAAAACAACCCGTGCCATAAGTTGATTTCACCATGCCAGGTTTAAAGCAAGCCTGGCCAATAGAGGCCGCATGCTGATCGCCTGCAACGCCTGAAATGGGGATAGCTGTGCCAAAGAACTTCTTTTCACATTCACCAAAATTTGCTGCACAGTCTTTTATCTCAGGCAATATTGAGCGCGGGATATTCAGTATTGTGAGTATTTCATCTTCCCATTGGCCTGAATGTATGTTGCAAAGCAGGGTTCGAGAGGCATTAGTGGCATCTGTCGCATGGACCTTGCCACCTGTCATTCGCCAGATCAAAAAGCTATCGATTGTGCCAGCGCAAAGTTCACCCTTTTCGGCGCGATAACGTGCACCTCGGACATTATCGAGCACCCACGCGATCTTTGTGCCAGAAAAATAGGGATCGAGCACCAATCCTGTTTTTTCCCTAAAAAGTTCTTCGTTACCGTTAGCTTTGAGTTCTTCGCACATTTTCGCAGTGCGTCGATCTTGCCAAACGATAGCTTTATGTATGGGCTTGCCAGTCTTCCGATCCCAGATCAGTACAGTCTCTCGCTGGTTCGTGATGCCGATGCATTTGATGTTTGATATCTTCGTTCGCGATTTCTTGATGGCAGCCCTTGACGTCGCAAGCACAGCTTTCCATATCTCTTCTGGATCATGTTCTACCCAGCCCGACGCCGGATAGAACTGTTTGAATTCTCGTTGAGCAGACGCCTTAGGCTTAAGATTGCCGTCGAACAAAACAGCTCTGGTAGACGTGGTGCCTTCATCTATCGCCAATATATATTGAGGCATATTATGCTTTTCCCGACGCACTTGATTTTGCGGCAGTTGCCTGCCCCATGAACACCTTCAGAGATTGTTGTTCATCAGGCTTTAAGTGAAGGCCCAATTTCGAACGTCGCCATAAAATGTCATCTGCAGTCACCGCCCATTCTTGGTCGCGAAGAAATTCGATTTCTCGTTCGCTGATTGCACCAAAGCACGTTCCGAGGTCGATGATGGAACGAGCCTTGCCAAGAATGACGTCCATTTGAGTGCCGTATGCTTTGAACATCCGTATCACACTTGCTGCTGGCAAGAACGAATAGATCCGCTGTCTTTCTGCAATGAAGCTTTCGACATCGTGGACGGCCAGATCGCCTCCGGGCAAATGCGCGTCGCGATTCCACGGCGCCGTCGCATTGGGAAGAAAGGTGGCCAATTTTTCCAAAGCGTGTTCCGCCAACTTGCGCGATGTAGTGATCTTTCCGCCAAACACTGAGAGAAGTGGAGCCTGGCCGTCAGGTTGATCCAACTTCAGGACATAATCGCGTGTAGCCTCCTGGGCCTTGCTTGCGCCATCATCATAGAGTGGGCGAATTCCGGAATAGCTCCAGCGTACCATTTCACGCGTCACCGGCTGTTTGAAATATTCGCTCACAGCCGACAAGAGATAATCCGTTTCAGCCAGAGTGATTTCTGTTTTCCCGGGGTCGCCTTTATGATCTTCGTCGGTTGTGCCAATGAGTGTGAAATCATTTTCATAGGGAATGGCAAAGCAAATGCGGCCATCAGCATTTTGGAAAATGTAGCAGCGATCGTGCTCGTAGAGTCGATCGACAACCAAATGGCTGCCTTTAACCATTCGAATTTTATCGGGATCATTGCGCCCGATCACAGACCTCAAAACTTCGCTAACCCATGGCCCGGCTGCATTCAGCAATATCTTCGCTTCAATCGTCTCCGGTTTTCCGTTAGGTCCGAAAATTTCAATGCGCCAACCACCATCAATTCGGAGGGCTGATTTCACTTTCGTTTGCGTACGGATAACGGCACCTCTGTTTGCTGCGTCCCTGGCATTCAAAACAACAAGACGAGAATCCTCCACCCAGCAATCTGAATATTCGAAAGCCTTGGTGTATTCTTGCTTGAGTGGCGCACCAGTTGCGTCTGTCGTCAGATCAACACTGCGCGTCGGCGGCAGAATTTTCCTTCCCCCTAGATGGTCATACAAAAACAATCCCAACCTGATCAACCAGCGCGGACGAAGTCCCTCATGGTGGGGCAGCACAAATCGCAGCGGCCAAATGATATGCGGGGCCGATTTCAACAATACTTCGCGTTCGATCAGAGCTTCACGCACCAGTCGAAACTCGTAGTGCTCCAAATAGCGCAACCCACCGTGGATAAGTTTGGTCGAAGCCGACGACGTGCCGGAGGCCAGGTCGTTCATTTCGGCCAAGAAAACCTTTATGCCTCGGCCTGCGGCGTCTCTCGCGATACTGCATCCATTGATGCCGCCGCCTATAATGAAAAGATCATAACTCATTGATTTAAGGAACCTCGGTAGAGGATTCGCCCTGTGGACCCACGATTTCGATTTGAACGCCCTTGTGCTTGCACAGATCAATGATTGATTCAGGAGGGGCATTATCCGTTACAAACACATCGACTTGCGAGAGATGGCCGATGCGGACGGGCGCCGAGCGGGAGAATTTCATGCTATCAGATACAAGAATCACACTGCGGGAGTTTTGCATGATCGCCTGGGCAGCTCTCACTTCACGGTAGTCAAAATCCAGAAGCGCGCCATCATCATCGATAGCCGACACACCCATGACTGCGTGGTCCACTTTGAATTGCGATATCATGTCGATGGCTTGTTCTCCAATCACACCGCCATCTGTCTTGCGCAATATTCCGCCGACGATCATTACTTCGATATTTGGACATGGCAATAAAATCGTCGCAACGTGGATGTTGTTGGTAATGACCAACAGGCCCTCATGGTGGATAAGCGCGCGGGCCACTTCTTCAGTTGTGGTTCCTATGTTGATGAACAGCGAACAATTATTGGGAATGAATTTCGCTGCGTGTCGTCCGATGGCTTGCTTTTCCACGGCTGCAATGGCGCGACGAGAATCATACGCCATGTTCTGAACGCCGGATGACAGCATCGCCCCACCATGGGTCCGTGCCAGCAGCCTGCTGTTGCAAAGCTCATTCAGATCCTTGCGGATGGTTTGCGGTGTAACTTCAAAGCGCACCGCCAATTCATCAACCAACACCGTGCCAGATTGACGGGCAGCTGAGAGGATCTGTGTTTGACGGGGTGAGAGGACAGGCATGTTCAATCAATTAACTCAAATTCGTTTTAGGTGTTGCAGCGGGGTCCGCCCGTTAATTCGAAGATAGATTCACATAGTTTCATCTTGTTTCACTTTTCGTCGTTTAATGCAAGTTTAGGTGAAAATATTTTCGTTGCAACGCACAATGCTTTCGAACGTTTGCCTATTGACGTTCGTTTAGTTTCGTTTGATAGTTCTATAGCTCAAAAAAAAGAGCTCAAAAAAGACCAAACGGAGGATTCCAATGAAACTTAAACTCATGGCTACGGTCGCAGGAGCGGTGTTTCTGCTCAGCAGCCAAAGCTACGCGGATGAAGCCGCCGCAAAGAAGTGGATTGATTCTGAGTTCAAACAATCAGTTCTTTCACCTGCAGACCAGATGAAGGAAATGCAATGGTTCATCAAAGCTGCCGAACCATTCAAGGGAATGGAAATCAACATAGTGTCGGAAGATATTCCGACGCATGAATATGAAAGCAAGACTCTGGCCAAGGCCTTCGCCGAAATCACGGGCATCAAGATTAACCACCAATACATGGGCGAAGGCGATGTGGTGCAGGCCATCCAGACCCAGATGCAAACTAATCGAAATATCTACGATGCCTATATCAACGACTCTGACTTCATTGGCACGCATTCGCGTTTGCAAGCCGCCATCAATCTCACCGACTACATGGCTGGCGAAGGCAAGGACGTGACCAACCCCGGCATCGATCTGAAAGACTATATGGGCTTGCCCTTTACAACCGGCCCAGATGGTAAGCTCTGGCAATTGCCCGATCAACAATTTGCCAATCTCTACTGGTTCCGCGCCGACTGGTTCGCACGTCCGGAGATCAAAGAGAAATTCAAAGCCAAATATGGTTATGACCTCGGCGTTCCGGTCAACTGGTCAGCCTACGAAGACATTGCCAAGTTCTTCACTGAAGACATAAAGGAAATCGACGGCAAGAAGATCTACGGCCACATGGACTACGGCAAACGTGCACCAGATCTTGGTTGGCGCATGACAGACGCCTGGTTATCGATGGCTGGTGAAGCCGATCCTGGCCTTCCCAACGGCCGCCCTGTTGATGAATGGGGCATCCGCATGGAAAAAGATTCGTGCAACCCAGTGGGTGCTTCGGTTTCTCGAGGTGGTGGTGCCAACAGCCCGGCAGCAGTTTATGCTGTGACCAAGTGGGATGAATGGCTGCGCAAATACGCCCCTCCGGGTGCTGCAGACCTTGATTTCTACCAATCGCTGCCATCGCTAGCCACCGGCAACGTTGCCCAGCAGATCTTCTGGTATTCGGCCTTTACCGCATCGCTGGTCGTTCCCAAGAAAGACGGCAACAACACAGTTGATGACGCCGGCAAACCGCTGTGGCGCATGGCTCCATCACCACACGGGCCCTATTGGAAGGAAGGTTCTCAGCGTGGTTATCAAGACGTGGGTTCAGCTACTTTGATGCGCGCCGTTGATCCGCAACGCACTAAGGCCGCTTGGCTCTACTTGCAATTCATCTCGTCCAAAACAGTGGACGTGACGAAGAGCCAGGTTGGTTTGACCTTTATTCGTGACTCAACCGTGCGTCACAAGTCGTTCACTGACCGCGCGCCAAATCTTGGTGGTTTGATAGAGTTCTATCGTTCACCAGATCGAGTGTCATGGACCCCAACGGGCGTCAACGTTCCTGACTATCCGAAACTGGCCCAGCTGTTCTGGGAAAACATCGGCGACGTGAACTCTGGTGCCTTCACAGCCCAGCAGGCCATGGATCGCTTGGCTGACCAGATGGATGGCCTGATGGCACGTATGGAAGCGGCTGACAAAGCCAACCATACTTACCATGACTGCGGCCCGCGCCTGAATACGCCAAAGGATCCTAACGCGTGGCTGAGCAAAGACCATGCTCCATGGGCAAAGCTTGATAACGAAAAGCCACAAGGCGAAACCATCGCCTATGACGAACTGATCAAGCGTTGGACGCAAAATCAGTAACACAAGAGTTCTTCCCACGGAAGCTGCTGGAGTGCGCAACTTGCGCACCCCAGTGGTTTGCGCGAAGATCAACGCCGTTAAACCCTAGCAAAGGCTCGCCGACGCGCCATGTCGCTTGAACTTCAAAACATCGTAAAAACCGTGGGCGCAGACACCCACATCTATGAAACTTCACTGAAGCTTGAACCGCGTAGCTTCAATATTTTGCTCGGTACCACATTGGCCGGCAAAACCACATTGATGCAACTCATCGCCGGCATTCAAAAACCCACGACTGGCAAGATATTGTTCAAGGGCCAGGATGTGACAGGCGCTGCCGTCCAAAAGCGCAACGTGTCGATGGTCTATCAACAATTTATCAATTATCCAAATTTCAACGTGTTCGACAATATAGCTTCGCCCTTGCGCGTTGCCGGAATGGACGCCGCCGAAATTGGGCGTCGCGTTGGCAAGGCTGCGGAACTTCTGCGCCTTGGCTCAATGTTGAAACGCAAACCATCGGAACTTTCCGGAGGCCAACAGCAGCGAACCGCCATTGCGCGTGCACTAGTGAAAGACAGCGACATCATCCTGCTCGATGAGCCACTCGCCAATCTCGATTACAAATTGCGTGAAGAACTACGCGATGAATTGCCGAAACTGTTTTCAGGTCGCGATGCAATTGTTGTCTACGCGACAACCGAACCCAATGAAGCGCTTCTGTTTGGCGGCAATACTGCCACGATGCACGAGGGTCGAATTACCCAATTCGGGCCAACCTCATCGACCTATCGCAAGCCACAAAACCTGCTGACTGCGCAGGTTTTTTCAGAGCCCCCCATGAACACGGCGATGGTTAAAAAGCGTGGCAGCAATCTGACCATATTTGGAAATCAAAAATGGCCGGCAGGGCAGGCTGGCTCAAAACTGCTCGATGGAGATTATGTGATCGGCGTTCGCCCCTATAATGTTTCCCCCACAAAGGACGGAAAGTCCGCCGGAAGCTTTGACGCCAAAGTTTTGGTGACGGAAATCTCTGGTTCCGAGAGCGTCATTCACACCCGAATTAATGATAGTACCTGGATTTCACAGTCACACGGCATCCACGCCATGCCAATTGGCTCAACCGCAAAATTCCACGTAGATATTGACCAAGCCATGTTCTTCGATGCCAGCAATAGGCTCGTGTCATAATGGCGAAAATTTCAATTGAAAACCTGCGTCATTCCTACTTGCCGTTTCCAAATTCAGAACGTGATGAAGACTACGTCCTGAAAAGGCTGTCAATCGACTGGGCCGACGGCGGTGCGTATGCGTTGCTCGGACCATCCGGTTGTGGCAAAACCACATTGCTCAACTTGATTTCAGGTCTGCTTGTGCCGACCGAAGGCAAGATTCTGTTTGATGCACGCGATGTTTCTCGCGCGAGCCCTGAAGAGCGCAACATTGCGCAAGTGTTCCAGTTTCCCGTGATCTATGACACGATGACAGTCTATGACAATCTTGCCTTCCCCTTGCGCAATCGTGGTGTCCCGGAATCCGTCATAGATCCCCGAGTCAAAGAGATCGCCGCCATGCTTGATCTTTCGACCACGCTTAGCAAACGCGCTTCCGGATTAACTGCGGATGGCAAGCAAAAAATCTCGCTGGGCCGTGGCCTGGTGCGGTCTGACGTGGCCGCCATTATGTTTGATGAGCCCCTTACGGTGATTGACCCACATCTCAAATGGCAGTTGCGCTCTAAACTCAAGGAGCTCCATCAGCGCACCAAGCGCACGATGATCTACGTAACCCATGATCAAACCGAAGCGCTGACGTTCGCAGACCAAGTGGTTGTCATGAACAATGGCGAGATTGTGCAAATTGGTACCCCCATTGATCTTTTTGAAAAGCCAAAACACACTTTTGTAGGCCACTTCATCGGCTCGCCTGGCATGAATGTCTTGCCGTGCGAAGTGAAGGGCGGCCAAGCCAGTTTCGCAGGACAGGTCATCAGCACCGACAATGGATCGATTTACAAGGGTACAAACCAAAAACTTGAAATAGGTGTGCGCCCGGAATTCGTGACCATCTCGAAAACCGGCATACCGGCCGAAATCGTGAAAGTAGCAGATGCTGGCCGGTTCCGCATTGTTGAAACCCGAGCATCTGGCAGTTCCATCAAACTACTCCTACCCGAAGACCAACTTATCCCCACCGGCAAAGTGAACCTCACTTTTGATAAATCACACACCCAAATCTATGCCGACGGTTGGATCGTCGGAGAAAAGCGATGAGTTCCAAAATCCAAAATAACAAGGCGTGGTGGTTGGTCGCCCCGGTTTTTGTCATGGTGGCATTCAACGCGCTGATCCCATTGATGACGGTGGTCAATTATTCTGTACAAGAAACTTTTGGTGATAATGTTTTCACCTGGGCGGGTGTGCACTGGTTTCAGGATGTGTTGCATTCCGAGCGTTTCCATTCTGCGTTGCTGCGTCAACTTCTGTTTTCGGGAATTGTGCTCGCAATTGAAATTCCGTTAGGGCTCGGCGTCGCCCTCACCATGCCGCGCAAGGGGCCCTGGGTTTCGGTGTGTTTGGTGTTGATGTCGTTGCCATTGCTCATTCCCTGGAATGTCGTTGGCTCCATGTGGAATATCATGGCCCTGCCGGATATTGGATTACTCGCCAAAGCTATCAACGGCCTAGGAATTGACTACAATTATACCCGGCAACCCGTGGCAGCATGGTTCACCATTATCTTGATGGATGTGTGGCATTGGACATCTCTGGTTGCGCTTTTGTGCTACGCGGGCCTCGTGTCAATCCCAGATGCCTATTATCAAGCCGCGAAAGTTGACGGTGCAAAAACCTGGGCCGTGTTTCGTTATATTCAGTTGCCCAAGCTCAAACATGTCCTCACCATTGCCGTGCTCCTGCGTTTCATGGACAGTTTCATGATTTACACTGAAGTGTCGGTGCTCACGGGCGGTGGCCCGGGCAGCGCAACGACATTCTTGTCGATTAACTTAGTGAAGATTGCGCTCGGCCAATTCGACCTCGGCCCGGCTGCCGCGATGTCCCTGATCTATTTCATGATCATCCTGGTTCTGTCGTGGCTATTCTATAACCTAATGATGAAAAACGAGGACGCATAGATGAAATCCTTCACCCGCTATGTTCCCGTAATTTACGTGACGTTTCTTATGATCCCAATCTATTGGCTTCTCAACATGTCGTTCAAAACCACGAATGAAATATTGGGCGGCTTCACCATTTATCCGCATAATTTTACGCTCGCCAGCTATGGTACAATCCTGACTGATCCGTCCTGGTATTCGGGCTATATCAATTCCATTGAATATGTTGTTATCAATACCATCATCTCCGTAGGCGTTGCATTGCCTGCAGCCTATGCCTTTTCACGCTATCGATTCCTGGGAGACAAACATTTGTTCTTCTGGCTGCTCACCAACCGCATGGCGCCACCAGCCGTGTTTGCCCTGCCGGTGTTTCAACTCTATTCTCAAATTGGTTTGTTTGACACGCCATGGGCCGTGGCGCTCTCGCACACACTGTTCAACATCCCGCTGGCGGTCTGGATTCTGGAAGGTTTCATGTCGGGCGTTCCGAAGGAACTGGATGAAACTGCTTATGTTGACGGCTATTCCTTCCCGCGTTTCTTCTTTTTCATTTTTATCCCAACGATCGCTGCCGGCATTGGCGTGGCTTGCTTTTTTTGCTTCATGTTCTCTTGGGTAGAGCTGCTGTTGGCCAAAACCCTCACCTCAGTGGCTGCCAAGCCAATTGCGGCAATCATGACCAAAACCGCCAGCGCATCGGGCTATCAACTTGGATTGTTGGCAGCCGCAGGTTCGCTCACTCTGATCCCTGGCGCCGTCGTAATCTATTTCGTGCGCAACTATATAGCCAAGGGCTTTGCCCTTGGTCGCGTTTAAGGAGACGTGTAAATGCAAACGACATCGGTCTTCGATCTCTCATGGATGGTCTGGACAGTGCCCACATCCATATTCTTCATCGCGATCTTCGTATCGATTGCTGCCATGGGTTTGTGGGAATACAAGTCTCCCGGCGGGGGCCCGCGCCATGGTGCTTTTGGCCTGGACACAACGCGCGGCGACCGTCTTTTTATCAGTATCCTCGGCAGCTGTTTCATAATGCTTGCCTGGGTCGGTTGGGCCAGTAACGAAATTTGGGGCGGGCTCGTCATTTGCCTGCTCTGGGCCTTGGCAATTTACCGTTGGGTTTGAGCGCCGCAATGTGATCAGCAAAATTCAGACCTTCGGACTCCTTGCTCCAGCAGTGGTCATGCTTCTGGTCATTGGTGTATGGCCGCTTGCCTTGGTGGCGTTCTACTCTGTGCATGAAAATTTCGGCTCTGAAGCTGTTTTCGTGGGATCGCAATGGTACGCTCAGGCCTATTTCTCCTCCGACTTTCAGAATAATATGCTGCGCAGCCTCGGTTTTTCCGTCCTTGCACTGGCCATTGAGTTGCCATTGGGCTTGCTCATTGCACTAAGCCTTCCCCGCAAGGGCAAACTGTTGGCCGCCCTTGTGGTACTTCTGGTGTTGCCATTGTTGACACCAAACATAGTGGTTGGTTATTTGTTCAAGGCTTTGTCGCTCCCTCATACAGGATTGTTGACCTGGGTCTTCTCCGCCGTTGGGCTAGACCTTAATTTAAATAGCCCCGTGACCGCCTGGTGCGTCATTGTCCTGATGGATGTCTGGCATTGGACCAGTCTTGTGGTGCTCTTTGCCTATGCGGGGTTGAAAGCCATTCCCGAAGAATATTATTACGCAGCACGTGTTGATGCGGCGTCAGCGTGGGGAATATTCCGCCATGTGCAATGGCCGAGGCTTAAGCTGATGTTGGCCATTGCTGCAATCCTGCGCTTCATGGATACGTTCATGATTTATGCCGAGCCTCTGGCCGTTACCCATGGTGGACCAAAAACTGCCACAAGCTTTGTCGCCAGCGCATTCTTTCAATCAAAGAAGACCCAGTTTGAACTTGGCTTCGGCGCGGCAATCAGCATGACTTGCTTTGTCATTGTTGTCGGCTTCGCCTTTGTGCTTTTCAAGCTTTTGACTCGACAGGGCCTTGCAACATGATGTCACGGCGCTGGCCAATCGTGGCACTTCTCTATGTTGCCGTACTGCTTGTTCCGCTGGCTTGGCTTGTGTCGCTGTCATTTAAGTCTGAAGTCGAAATTGTGCAGAAGTTTACAATTTGGCCGGCCAATCCGGTATTTGACAACTTTCTGCTTATCTTCACTGTCAGCAGCTGGTGGATGGGATATGTTCACGCCGGCATTTATGTTGTGATGAACGTCCTTATCTCACTCATCGTAGCATTGCCTGCGGCCTATGCTTTTTCGCGAAGCGAATTTCGGTTGAAAAAACCACTCTTCGTGGGACTTCTATTTTTCCGGTTGCTTGCACCAATTATCATGGTCGTGCCGTTCACTGAGATTTTTTATGACATTGGGCTGTTTGACACGCATATTGCTGTTGCGCTGGCGCATTGTTATTTCAATGTCCCCATAGCAATATGGATCTTGGAAGGCGCCATTTCCGCGATCCCACCGGAGATGGATCAAAGTGCGAATATTGATGGGCATTCACTGTTCAGTTTTTTGGGTCGCGTTCTCATCCCGACAATTGCACCGACAATTGCTGTTGCAGCTTTCTTCTGTTTTGTCTTTTCATGGGTTGAATATGTTCTCTCGGGCGCGCTTACAGCCGTAGACGCCAAACCGATCAGTGGGATTATGATGCGTGTGGCCAGCGTGTCGGAAGGTGACTATGGAGTGTTGGCAGCCGTCAGTTTGGTGGGATTTGTGCCCGGCATTATTTTCTTCCTGCTCATCAGGCGTCACCTTCTGCAAGGTTTCGCGATTGGTCGCGCGTCATGATTTTTGAAAAGGTCTCAAACAGAATGAAAAAAGCACTCTTTGCCATCTTTCTCGGCCTCACCTCTCCGGCATGGGCCGCACCAGCCGACCACTTTGTAAAACAAGGTGAGGAAGCCCTTGCGGCAAGAGATGTGGCAGGGGCGTTGAAAGCCTTTGACGCTGCCCTCGATGCCGACCCCAAAAATGCCAAGGCTGCCTATGATCGGGGGCGGATCAATCTCGTGCTTCACAAAAACGTCAATGCAATAGCTGATTTCACCAGTGCAATTCTTGCCGATCCCACCATGGGCGTGGCCTATTCAGCCCGAGCTGAAGCTAAAATCGTGATGAAGGATGAGAATGGTGGCTTTGAAGACCTCGATGCAGGTGTCAAGGCGTCACCTAACAATGCGGAAGTTTATATTTTGCGCGCCACATACCGAATGCGTAGGGGCGACGCTTCAGGCGCCAAGGCAGATTTGCAGTCAGCGCGTAATGTCGCTGATGAAAAAATGGCGATACTACTGGATGCGATGATCGCCAAAATTCAATGAAATGGTTTTTCGGCACGCCCGACAAGTTCTCTGGGTCCCGACCTGCATGCAACCAAGCTCATCGAACAACGATTATTTCCTTACCACCGATTAAATTGAGAAGATTAATCTGAGATGAGTTCTGGGCGATCTAATTTTCTTTCCTATGGACTGATGTCGCCTGCGCTGGCCGTCATGACGTTGGTCGGCGTTGTGCCTTTGGCCTTTGTGGCTTTCTACTCGGTCAATGATACTTTCGCCGGGGAAAGTTTTATTTGGGTAGGAACCGCGTTTTTCAGTCAGATACTGGCTTCTCAGGAGTTTCGCCAGGCGTTAGCAAGAAGCGTGGGCTTTTCTATTCTGGTCCTCGCCATTGAAATTCCCCTTGGCGTCTATGTCGCCCTGCGCTTGCCGCCTAAAGGCAATCTGACGTCAGTGTTCATCGTGCTCATGACAATTCCCTTGCTGACACCTTCGATCGTTGTGGGTTTTCTGTGGAAAGCACTGACACTATCAAAGGCAGGGCCGCTCTATGAGATGTTAGCAATGTTGGGGTTCAACCTCGATATGCAAAATCCGGTAATTGTCTGGCTAGTGCTTGCCGCGATGGATTCATGGCATTGGACAAGCCTGGTTGTGCTGTTCTGCTTTGCCGGGCTCCAGGCCATTCCGGACGCCTATTATCAGGCGGCGCGGATTGACGGCGCAAGTGGCTGGTCGGTTTTCCGATATGTTCAGCTTCCTAAGCTTCGCAGTGTTTTGCTTGTCGCCGCGTTGCTGAGACTTGTGGACAGCTTCATTATCTACACCGAACCTTATGTCGTGACCCGTGGTGGGCCGGGCGTATCCACGACGTTCTTGTCTCAAGAACTCGTGCTGAAGTCTCTGGTGGAGTTTAATCTCGGCGAGGGAGGCGCGATGGCAGGCATCTACTTTTTCATCGTCCTGTGCGTGTCATGTGTCTTCTTTAAAGTCTCGGGATCAAGGTCCGTTGGCAATACCAGGATAGCTCGGCCATGAAAAACAGGATGTCACCCGCGCCGTTCATTTATGTCGGCTTGCTCATGGTTCCGGTTTACTGGCTCTTCGCCATGAGCCTCAAGACTAATGACGAGATCATGGGCAGCTTCATTCCCTACCCTTTGTCTCCTACAATTGATAACTATCGGTCTATCATCGACGATCCATCGCTATACAATGGCTACATCAATGCCATGATCTATGTGCTGATGAATGTGGTGATCTCTGTACTGGTCGCCGTGCCCGCTGCCTATGCGTTTTCACGTCTTAAGTTCATCGGCAATCGTGCTTTGTTTTTTGGCTTTCTGGTTTTTCGGATGATGGCACCGGCCATTCTGTTGGTACCATTTGTCGAAATATTTTCGAGATTGAATCTAATCGACACTCATATCGCGGTTGCCTTGTCGCACTGCTATTTCAACGTCCCAGTGGCGATTTGGATCCTCGAAGGCTTCATATCCAGTATTCCGCCCGAGATCGATGAAAGCGCAAGGATCGACGGCTATGGTCTTGTGCATTACTTCGGCAAGATACTGCTACCATTGATTGCGCCTGGAATTGCGGTCACAGCCTTTTTCTGCTTCATGTTTTCCTGGGGAGAAACCTTGCTGGCCGGGGGTTTGACAACCATACATGCAAAGCCAATTAATGGGCTCATGTCGCGCTTTGCCACTGTGCTGACGGGCAACATTTCGTTCATATCAGCCCTCAGTGTCGTGGGACTCATACCCGGTCTAATGCTCGTCATTTTCATGAGAAACCATCTGGCACGGGGGTTTTCAATGGGCCGGATTGTGTAACTGGCCAAAGAAACATTTCCTGTATTGTTGGCCAACGGTATTCTACTTCCCATCGTCGGCACTGCCTTCTTCTTTTCTCGTCTATTCATTCTAAATATTTTCGGGGTGTCCTCGTATATCAAATACGTGTGCAGCTTCAGAAAATTGACCTGATCGGCCTTTTCTGAACCAGACGATAGGAGATTCTGTGACTTCTAACTCTTAGGGATTGCCACCCATCGTGTGTCAGGGTCTATTGCCCTCACGAATTTTTAGACATTAAGCATTCTGTAAGCGCGGGTGCAGTCCAGTGTTAGAAGATCTGCTTCCTAAGCTGATTGTTGTGCTGATCAGTTTTCCTCAACCCGCCATCGTGACCTGATCACGGTTCTGTGATCAGAAAAATCTTGGTCGTCAGAAACTTAAATCGATCGGCCACCGTATCTCCACTAACCAGCCAAAGAACTGGCAGGGATTCAACAGGAGAACATCATGACTTCAATTCGCAAACTGATTATTTCTGCCTCTGCAACTGCAATGCTGGCCACGGCCGCTTTTGCCAACCCAATGGTTGGTGGTGCACCGATGTATGCCAACAAGAATATCATTCAAAACGCTGTGAACTCCAAGGATCACACCACGTTGGTTGCCGCTGTTAAAGCCGCTGGCCTGGTTGATACCCTTCAGGGCAAAGGCCCATTCACAGTTTTGGCCCCCACAAACAAAGCTTTTGCAGCCCTTCCTGCCGGTACGGTTGAAAACCTGCTGAAGCCTGAGAACAAGGCAACTCTCGTCAAAATTCTAACCTGCCACGTGATTGCTGGTGACGTGATGGCAAAGACCATCAAGAAGATGGCGATGGCTGATGGTGGCACGCATGAAGTGACCACGGTTGGCGGCTGCAAGCTTTGGCTTTCTGCCAAGGGCGGCATGGTCTCAATCAAGGATGAATCAGGTGGTGTGGCCAAGGTCACCATTGCCGATGTCAAGCAATCCAATGGCGTCATTCACGTCATCAACCATGTTCTCCTGCCGAAGTCGTAAGACCTCGGGAAGAACGCGTTGCCCTGACCACCCGCTTTGGCGGGGCAACGCACCCCTCTCAGCGTTCAAAACCGTTTGACGCTGAAACTTTTTCCAATCCCCACTCGTCACTTCAAATGTCCTCACAGCGAGGACCCATAGGAGACTACCACATGATCATTCGTCGTTCCATTCTCGCCGCTGCTGCTGTTGCAATCGCTTTTGCTAGCGCCAGCCCAAGCTTTGCCAAGAATCCAGATGTGGGTGGTGCACCCATGATGGAAGACAAGAACATCATTGAAAATGCCGTGAACTCCAAGGACCACACCACGCTGGTTGCAGCCGTCAAGGCCGCTGGCTTGGTTGAAACCCTGCAGGGCAAGGGCCCATTCACCGTGTTTGCGCCCACCAACGAAGCATTTGCAGCCCTTCCTGCTGGCACCGTTGAAAACCTGCTGAAGCCAGAGAACAAGGCCACTTTGGTCAAGATCCTGACCTGCCATGTGATTGCTGGCAATGCCATGGCTGCTGATGTTGCCAAGATGGCAATGGCCGATGGCGGCACCCATGAAGTGACCACGGTTGGCGGCTGCAAGCTGAAGCTTTCTGCCAAAGACAACATGGTCACCATCACGGATGAAGCTGGTGGCGTAGCCAATGTGACGATTGCCGATGTGAAGCAGTCCAATGGCGTGATCCACGTGATCGACAAGGTTCTGCTCCCGAAGATGTAACCTAAAGTGAAGATATCCGGATGCAAATTCCGGGTATCGCAAAAGCCTGCACCTGACGGTTCCCCTGACCGCAGTCAGTTGCAGGCTTTTCTTTGAAATAGCTAAGCGGTCCAAAATGGTCACGCAAGAGTCCCTCGGATCGCAAAAAAACTAAGATCGCGGCTGATCATTCGCCAGCATCGTGCGACGGCTCTCCACGGAAGACCTGGTAATTTTCAACCAATGGCTCTTTGTCTCCATGGGTCAAAGCTTATCACTTGGTGACCATATGGTGACCAAGTGGGAATAAACTCAATCAAACTCGAAATAAATGGATATTGCCTAAGCCATTGAATATAAGAGTATATTCTAACAGTAACATACCGTATCCAATACGATCAAACGGTCAAAAAATAAATGGCATGCAAGAGGTCGGCGGTTCGATCCCGCCTGGCTCCACCAATCCTAAGTCCGGTAATTCTCGGCCATTATTCCGTGTACGGATGGATTTTTGCCGGTGAGGGGATTATCCGGATTCCAGGTCAGCGTCGTCTCAAAAAACCGTGCGGCCAATGCGTCATACATCAATATGCGCCCTGCAAGACTGTCACCAATCTCGAGCAATTCCTTGATCACTTCCATCGCCTGCATCGATCCCAGTATTCCCGGCAGCGCGCCGAGGATTCCGGCCTCTTCGCAGGCGGGGAACATTCCGGGTTCCGGCAGGTCCCCGATGAAGCAACGGTAAGTCGGAAGCGGTGTACCGCTTTCGTCTTTCAGATAGGGCTTGAAGGTTGAAATCTGCCCGTCAAATTGCCCGACTGCCGCCGAGACCAGCGGCTTTTTTGCGAAATAGCAGGCATCCGCCACCAGAAACCTTGTGCTGAAATTATCTGAAGCATCGCAGATCACGTCATAGGCCGAAACCAGTGCCAACGCATTCTCGGGGGTGATGCGGAACTGGTGCTGAATGACGTCGACATGGGGATTGAGATGGGCAATGAAATGCGCCGCACTTTCCGTCTTGGGCTTGCCCAGAAAATCCATGCTGTGAATCGTCTGGCGCTGCAGATTGGAAAGCGAGACCGTATCATGATCACAAATGCCAATGCGGCCCACGCCTGCCGCCGCAAGATATTGCAGCGCCGGCGCACCAAGCCCACCAGCACCCACGACCAGCACGGATGATTTTTTGAGCTTGTTCTGCCCCGGCCCACCCACCTCGGGCATCACGATGTGGCGGGCATAACGCTCAAGTTCTTCAGGAGTTAGCGCCATCAGTCGCGCCCCGAAGAGCCAAAACCACTTTCACCGCGTTTGGTTTCTTTGAGCGATGATACAGGCTTCAGCGAAACCTGCACCACGGGTGCCACAACCATCTGGGCAATGCGGTCGCCGCGCGCGATGGGGAAATCTTCAAGCCCATGATTGATCAGCGGCACTTTGATCTCGCCGCGATAATCAGCATCAATGGTGCCGGGCGCATTGAGAACAGTGACACCATGTTTGACAGCAAGGCCCGAGCGCGGTCGCACTTGCGCCTCAAAATTTTCAGGAAGCGCAATCGCAATGCCGGTCCCGACCAGCGCGCGCGCCCCTGCTTTTAATACGAGCGTTTCAGAGGAGCGCAGATCAAGCCCAGCCGAGCCCGGTGTTGCATAAGATGGAAGCTCGCGCTCATCGGTGGGATCAAGGCGCTGGACCAGAACGTCAACCACGGCTGCCCAGCAATTTCACGGCAGTGTCAAGAATGCGCGCAGCGACATCGGCCTTGCTCATCTCGGGTAAATCTTCAACACCCGCAGCGCTCACCAGATGAACCAGATTGCGCTCTCCACCGAACACGCCTGAACCTTCACCCACATCATTGGCGACGATCAGATCGCAGCCTTTGTTTTTGAGCTTGTGTTTGGCATTCTCGATGACGTTCTCGGTCTCCGCCGCAAAGCCGATGACGACGGCGGGGCGTTTGGGTCCAGCTTCAGAGAGTGTTTTCAAAATATCGGGGTTGGCCGAAAACTGCAGTTGTGGTGGCGTGGCCGACTGTTCCTTCTTCAGCTTGTGCCTGGCCGGGTTTTCAACGCGCCAATCGGCGACAGCGGCAGCACAAATCGCAAGATCAATTTTTGCCGTGGCCATGACAGCCGCCAGCATTTCACGCGCCGTCTCGACCTTGATGAGTTTCACTCCCAAAGGTGCTGGAATATCCACAGGCCCCGAAACCAGCGTGACAGTGGCGCCCATGGCCATGGCCCGTTCAGCCAGCGCATAGCCCTGCTTGCCGGACGAATGGTTGGAAATGAACCGCACCGGATCAATGGGCTCGCGCGTGGGGCCTGCCGTGATCAAAACTGATTTGCCTGACAGCGGTTTTGTTGAGGGCGAAAGCAGGCGTTGAATGCAGGACAGAATTTCCGCAGGCTCGGCCATGCGGCCTGGCCCATATTCGCCACACGCCATATCACCCTCATCGGGGCCCACCACATGAATGCCATCAGCTTTAAGCGTTGCAAGATTGCGTTGGGTGGCCGCATGAAGCCACATGCGCACATTCATGGCTGGCGCGATGAGAACCGGCTTGTCAGTGGCAAGAAGGGCCGTTGCTGCAAGATCGCCAGCAAACCCGTGGGCCATCTTGGCCATAAGATCAGCGGTGGCGGGGGCAACCACCAGAAGATCAGCCGAGCGCGAAAGCTCAATATGCCCCATCTCGGTTTCATCGGTGAGACTGAAAAGGTCATCAAAAGCTTTTTCGCCAGAGAGCGAAGCCACCGACAATGGCGTTACAAAATGCTGGGCGGCTTTCGTCATGATGACGCGAACGCCAATGCCGCTTTTCTTCAAGAGCCGAATGAGCTCGAGGCATTTGTAGGCGGCAATGCCACCACCAATGACGAGCAGAACTGATTTTGGCGCCGGTTTTTCCATGATCAGATTAAAGCACCAATTTAAAGGCAATCACAATGAGGGCGGCGGCACCCGCCCACAGCGCCAGTGTCATGGCTGTGGAGTTACGAGGCGGTGGCGCATCCATCATGTCCTTGAGGCGTAGTTTGAAATCCTGCGCGTCGGCGAGAAGATCAGGCACCATGAGGGACAGGCGCCCAAGGCTTTTGGCGGATGCACCCAGCTCTTCAATTTTGCCCAGAGGCCCGAGCTTGCGCTCAATCCAAGACCGCACCACGGGCTCTCCCGCTTTCCAGATATTGAGATCGGGATTTAAAGTGCGTGCGACACCCTCCGACACAACCATGGTTTTCTGGAGCAGCAAAAGCTGTGGCTGGGTTTGCATGTTGAACTGTTCAGTCACTTCAAAAAGCTGAGTGAGCAGGCGCGCCATCGAAATCTGGTCGGCGGGAAGCCCCATGATGGGTTCGCCGATGGAACGAATGGCCTGCGCGAAGGTCGCCACGTCCTGGTCGCGCGGCACATAGCCCGCATCAAAGTGAACTTGTGACACCAGCATGTAATCACGCGTGATAAAGCCATAGAGAATCTGCGCCAGGAACAACCGGTCTTTTTCTGAAAGCCGGCCTGTGATTCCAAAATCAAAGGCGACCAGCCGCCCCGCCTCATCCACCATCAAATTGCCCTGGTGCATGTCGGCGTGGAAGAATCCGTCGCGAATGGCATGACGCAGAAAACTCTGGATCACAATATTGGCCATGGCATTCATGTCGAGACCGCGCGCCTTCAATGTGGCGACATCCGACATCGGCGTGCCATCAAGCCATTCAGTCGTCAGCACGCGCTTGGCGCTCAAACCCCAATGGATTTTGGGAACGCGGAAATCGAGATCATCCTTGGTGTTCTCGGCGATCTCGGACAAGGCCGCCGCTTCCATGCGCAAATCAAGCTCATGCACCATGGAGGAGCGCAACATTTCGACCGCAGCCACGGGCCGCAGGCGCCGGCCTTCAGCACTCAAGCGTTCCATCATGCGCGCCGCAAAGGCGAAGCTTTCAATGTCATTGGCAAAGCGCTTTTCGATATTGGGCCTGAGGATTTTTACCGCAACCTCGTCGCCAGATTTCGTGACGGCTTTATGCACCTGCGCGATGGAGGCCGCAGCAATGGGTGGCCCGAAGCTTTGGAACAGGTCTGCCACGGGCCGCCCCAGTTCGCGCGCCACGGTGGCCTCGGCCTCGCTTTGCGAAAATGGCGGCAGCTTGTCTTGCAGCGATTTGAGATTGAAAGCCCGCTTGGCACCGATCATGTCAGGTCGCGTGGAGAGAAATTGCCCAAGCTTGATATAGCTGGGGCCAAGGCTTGAAAGCGCTGCCGCTGTGCGCTCGCCCTTGCCGCCACCGAGAATTTTGGTGACCATCCGTAACGGTAGTGGCGCTTCTGCCATCTGTTCCGGGTCCAGCAGCGCATCATGCCGCGCCAGCACGAAACCAGCGCGCAGCAAACGCCAAAGATTGCTGATCGGGTTGGCCATTAAATGCGCCAGCCGGAATGAATGGCCACAACGCCAGCCGAAAGGTTGCGATAGCTCACATGGGCAAATCCCGCATCCCGGATCATCGATGCAAATTTCTCCTGCTCGGGAAATTTGCGGATGCTCTCGACGAGATAGCGATAGGGCTGCCCATCACCCGTCACCACCTTGCCGACGGCGGGGATGACGGTGAAGGAATAGGCATCATAAATTTCCTGGGCGAGCGGTATCGTCATGTGCGAAAATTCCAGACACAGAAAACGCCCGCCGGGTTTCAACACGCGGTAGGCTTCTGCGAGAGCGCGATCAATATGGGTGACGTTGCGAATGCCAAAGGCAATCGTATAGGCGTCGAAACTCGCATCGGGGAAAGCCAGTGACTCCGCATTGCCCACGGTAAAATCAACCGACTTCAAACGGCCTTCCTTTTCGCCGCGCTTTTTGCCCTCGCCCACCATTTCGGGCGAAATATCGGCGATGGTCACATGGGTCTGGGGACCGCCTGCATCACAAATCCTGAACGCAATATCGCCCGTGCCGCCTGCTACATCGAGCACATTGAAGGGGCGCGTCTTGGGCGGATTGAGCATGGCGATCATGTCATCTTTCCACAGTCGGTGAAGGCCGCCCGACATCAGATCATTCATCTGGTCATAGGCCGCCGCAGCCTTGGAAAACACCTCATTCACCAGCCCCTGTTTTTGGTCTTCGGGAACGTCACGAAAACCGAAGGAGGCGGTGGGCGAGCTGGCGGAATTCTGGGTCATTCCCACAAGATAGTGCATCGCGGTAAAGACTTCTATTGCCCTTGAGCGCGCAGAATGGTTACAGGGTTAACCATGCCGGAATTGCCAGAGGTTGAAACAGTCAAGCGGGGTCTGGAGCCCGTGCTTCTGGGCCGCCGCATCAAGAGCGTAACCTTGCGGCGTGAAAACCTGCGCTTTCCCTTCCCGGAAGGTTTTGCCACGCGGCTCTTGAATGCCCGGGTTGAGGCTTTGAGCAGGCGGGCCAAATATATCCTCATCGATTTTGACAATGGACTCACCTTGATCGCCCATCTGGGCATGACCGGGCGATTCACGGCATTTAACGCCAGGGGGACGTCCAATCTTGGCCAGTTTTATTTTGAAACGGGAGCGGGCGAACAGGCTGACGGCCTGCATGATCATGTGATTTTCCATCTCGATGACGGTTCGAACCTGATTTATAGCGACCCGCGACGATTTGGGATGATGGACATTGCTGTCACCTCAGAACTGCATGTCCATAAGTTGCTAAAAGGGCTTGGAATAGAACCTTTAGGCAATGAGCTATCGACTCAATACCTTATCTCGCGCTTTCGTGGAAAAGCGGCACCATTGAAGGCCGCTCTGCTCGATCAGCGGATTATCGCAGGCCTCGGCAATATCTATGTCTGTGAGGCACTGCACCGTTCAGGCTTGAAGCCCCAACGCAAGGCGGGAAGCTTGGTCAAGGCAAAGAGCCATGATCCGAGGCTCGATGCGCTGGTCCGCCATATCAGGGATATTTTGAATGAGGCGATTCAGGCCGGGGGCTCCACCTTGCAGGATTTTGCCTCGACAGGTGGCGAACAAGGCTCCTATCAGCAGCGCTTCTCGGCCTATGACCGCGAAGGTGAGCCCTGCCTGACGCCAAATTGCATCGGCACCATCAAACGCATTGTCCAATCAGGCCGTTCCAGCTTTTATTGCCCTGTCTGCCAGAAGTGAGCCCCATGACCTTTGAAACCATCCTTGTTGAGACCAACGGCAAAACCGGCATCATCACCTTGAGCCGGCCCAAGGCGTTGAATGCCCTGAACGTACAGCTCATCGCTGAGATGAACCAGGCTCTGGATCATTTCGAAGCCGATTCAACGATCGCCGCCATCATTTTGACAGGCAGCGAAAAGGCCTTTGCTGCCGGGGCCGACATCCGAGAAATGAAAGACAAGACCTTCGCTGAAGTGAAGGCCGAAAATTTCCTGAGTGACTGGGATCATATCAACACCATCACCAAGCCGATCATTGCAGCGGTGTCAGGCTTTGCTTTGGGCGGCGGCTGCGAATTTGCGCTGGCCTGCGATACGATCATTGCAAGCGACACCGCAAAATTCGGCCTGCCCGAAACCGGGCTGGGAATCATTCCAGGTGGTGGCGGCACGCAACGTTTGGTCCGCGCTTTGGGCAAGGCCAAGGCCTTTGATTTGATGATTACGGGCCGCATGTTGACGGCAGAGGAAGCCTTGAATGCGGGGCTGGTGGCCAGGGTCGTTCCACAAGCGAATCTAATGGCCGAGGCCTTGGGCTTGGCCGAAAAAATTTCCAGCCTTTCGATGCCCGTGGTGAAGGCGCTGAAACAGGCGGTAAAGGCCGCCGATGAATTGCCGCTGTCACAAGGGTTGAAGAAAGAACGCGAGCTGATCCACAGCCTGTTCGCGTTGGAAGATCAGAAAGAAGGCATGGCCGCGTTTTTGGAAAAGCGGAAGCCTGAGTTTAAGAACAAGTAAGAGCCCTCTCCCGCCCAATCTTGCGCGCTTGCGGCGCAAGCTTGCAAGCTGTGGGCACCCTCTCCCATCACTGTGTGACGGGCGAGGGCGACGCTGCGCCTTCTCCCGTTCGAAGAATGGGAGAAGGTGGCCGACAGGCCGGATGAGGGCTTTTCTTTAAACCGGGCGAACTTCGCTCACTTCCGGCACAAAATGCCGGAGCAAATTCTCAATGCCGTGCTTCAGCGTGGCCGTCGATGACGGGCAACCCGCACAGGAGCCCTTCATGTTAAGATAGACAATACCTTCCTTGAAGCCCTTGAAGGTGATGTCGCCACCATCCTGCGCCACGGCGGGGCGAACCCGGGTTTCGAGCAGTTCCTTGATGGTGCGAACGGTATCAGCCTGGTCAGCTTCAAAGAATTCTTCGCCATGCTGCTCAACCAGCGCTTCGCCAGCCAGCATCGGCTCGCCAGAAACATAATGGTCCATGATGAGGCCCAAGATTGCAGGCTTCAAATGCTGCCATTCGCCTGAGCCCTTGCTCACCGTGATGAAATCATGGCCGAGAAACACGCCCGAAACGCCCGAAACCGTGAACAGTTTCTCGGCCAACGGCGATTCAAGGGCATCAACAGCCTTCTTGTATTCGCGCGTTGAACCGGGAAGCACAGGCTTGCCGGGAATGAATTTCAGTGTGGCTGGATTTGGGGTAGCTTCGGTTTGAATGAACATTGGTTGAGTCCTCTAGTCGGGTATATAGACCTCTTTTAGCGAGAATCCAACCACTCAGCTCTGCAGATATCCCACAATGCCCTTCACCTCGCGCATAATGGGAGCCGCAATCGCCCGTGCCCGGGCCGAACCATCCGCCAGAACCGAGCTCACATAGCCAGGATCACCTTTGAGGCGGGTGATTTCCCCAGCAATTGGGGCAAGCTTGGCCACAGCCAGATCAGCCAGTGCATTCTTCAGACCTGAAAACTGGCCACCGCCAAATTGTTGCAGAACATCTTCAATCTTGCTGCCCGAGAGGGCGGCAAAAATTCCCACCAGATTGTCAGCCTCAGGCCGACCTTTAAGGCCCGCAGCTTCAGAAGGCAGACCGTCTGTATCGGTCTTGGCCTTGCGGATCTTCTTGGCAATGTCGTCAGCAGAATCCGTCATATTGATCCGTGACAGGTCAGACGGGTCAGATTTTGACATCTTCTTGGTGCCATCGCGCAAGCTCATCACCCGCGTCGCAGGACCGATAATCATCGGCTCGGGAAGTGGGAAAAATTCCGTTCCAAAATCAATGTTGAACTTCTGCGCAATGTCGCGCGCCAGTTCCAAATGCTGTTTCTGGTCATCACCAACCGGAACATGGGTTCCCTTGTAGAGCAGAATGTCAGCGGCCATCAGGTCAGGGTAAACATAAAGCCCGACCGAGGCGCGTTCCTTGTCCTTGCCGGCCTTGTCCTTGAACTGCGTCATGCGGTCAAGCCAGCCAAGACGCGCCACGCAATTGAACACCCAGGCCAGTTCGGCATGTTCGGCAACTTGCGACTGGTTGAAAATAATCGACCGCTTGGGATCAAGCCCACAAGCAAGGTAAGCCGCCGTCACATCAATGATGGCCTGATGCAAGGCCTTGGGTTCCTGCCACAGGGTAATCGCATGCATATCCACCACGCAATAAATGCAGTCATGGCTTTCTTGCATCTTCACCCAGTTCACCATGGCGCCAAGATAATTGCCCAGATGCAAATTGCCCGTGGGCTGCATGCCGGAAAAAACGCGCGGGGTGAATGTGGTCATGGGAATTAGCCTTTGATTGGAAGCGGCCTTATGCCTTGATTTCGTGGGATTGAAAAGTCTGATTTACCGCCTGAGCGATGAGCGGAGTTCCGAAAACCGCAAAGCCCCGTTGAGGTGGCACGTCAGGAAATAACTGACAATCCCCGCTGTCACCAGAACAACAAGGCCGAGGATGGATATGAACGTCGACGTCCCGCTTTTGAAAAGCTGCGGCATGAACAGCGTGATCGCCAGAAGAATCTCAGCCATCGCGATTGCAGAAAGCACCATCAAGGGAATGCGGCGACTAGCACTTTCATCAAAGCCGAACTGCCCGTTTTGGCGCAGGCGCAAATAAAGTTGAATGGCGTTGGTCCAGGCGGCCAGCGTGGTTCCCATGGCAATTCCCACATGACCAAAGAAGCGCGACAGAACGATGCTCGCCACGATATTGACGACTACTGAATAGATGGCAAAGCGCATCGGCGTTGCCGTGTCTTCGCGCGCATAAAACGCGGGCTGAAAAACCTTGGTCAGGGCAAAGGCGGGAAGCCCCAGCGAAAACGCCATGACGGCAGGCGTCACCGCCGCTGTATCGCCTGCATGAAAGGCGCCATGCTCAAACACCGTGTGCAGAATGGGCCCGCTGATGGTGAACAGCGCGGCAGCGGCAGGCAACGTCAGGAACATCGAAATTTCAAGGGCGCGATTTTTGGCATCAATCGCACCATGGGTGTCGCCAGCCCGCAACTTTCGTGAAAGGGTTGGCAGCAGCACCACGCCAATCGCCACGCCAATGACACCCAGTGGCAACTGATAGAGCCGGTCCGCGTAATAGAGATAGGCCACGGCGCGATCGAGGCTGGTTGCAATCATCGTGGCAATGAGCAGATTGATCTGCATGATGCCGCCAGAAATGATTCCCGGCACTGACCGCTTCACAACCAGTTTCACATCGGGTGTAAGGCGGGGAAACGAAGGCAGGAGCGGCATCCCGGCTCGTCTGCAGGCAAAGGCCAGCAAAGCATATTGCGCTACACCCGAAAGCGAAACGCCAAAGGCAAAAATATAGCCTGTGGCAGGTGAGTTCCCCGTGCCCAGCGCCCAGGCCAACACGTTGGACGCAATCATCACCAGATTGAGAAGGATAGGGGCCGCCGCCGCCGCCGTGAATCGGTTGAGACTGTTGAGCACCCCGCCTTGCAAGGCCGTGAGCGACATGAAAAGCAGATAGGGAAAGCAGATGCGGGTGAGCTGTGTTGCAAGCTCAATCTTTTCAGGAGAGCCTGTGAAGCCAGGTGCAATGAGATAGATGACCCAGGGCATGGCAATCATCGCCAGGGCCGTGAACACCGTCATCCAGGCAAGAAGTGCTGCAAAAACATCCAACGCAAAACTATAGGCCGCATCCTCGCCCTCGCCTTCGGCTTTACGTGCAAACAATGGCACAAATGCAGAATTGAAAGCGCCTTCAGCAAAGAGCGCACGGAACATGTTGGGAAAGCGCTGCGCCACAAAAAACGCCTCTGCCACCCAGCCTGTGCCAAGCGTGAAGGCCACAAGTTGATCGCGCACGAAACCCAAAATCCGGCTGAGCGATGTATAGCCGCCGACGGTTGCTGCTGATCTTAAAAGTGACATCCTTAAATCAAGCCATGGCCAATTTCGGTTGAGGCGTCAGAACATGCATCAATTTCTGCTCAATCTGGGCTTGGCGCGTCTCACTGATGATTTTGGCACCCGTCAAGTCCGTTACATAAAACACGTCCACGGCCTTCTCGCCAAATGTCGTCACATGCGCCGAGGCAATGTTGAGGCTCAGATGAAACAGTGCTTCGGTGAGGCCGTGCAACAAGCCCACGCGGTCAAGCCCATTGATTTCAATGAGTGTGTGGCTATTCGAATGATTGTTGTCGATGATCACACGCGGCACAACCTTGAAAGCCTGTGCCCGGCTCGACAGGGATGGTGCCTGCGCCAGCGCCTCACGCAAACGGATTTCTCCGCGCAACGTTTTCACAATTGAATCGCAGATACGATTTGCGCGCCGCTGCTCGTCAAATTCATCACGAAATTCACGAGCAAGCAGCATTGTATCCAAAGCCATGCCATCAGCCGTGGTAAAAATCTGTGCGCCGATGATGTTGCCGCCTGCCGCCGCACAAGCTCCCGTCACCAGGGCCAGAAGACGCGGATGATCAGGCGCAAAGATTGTGATTTCTGTGACCGCGGTGAACGCATCCGTCACGATGTCTGTAATCGCGTAGCCTTCCTTGGCCTGTCCCATCAAGGCCTGGTGGCGGATCTGCTTTTCAACATTCACGTTGAGCCAATAGGCGTCATAATGCCGAAGAGCAGCTGTCTTCTTCTGGGCCTCGCTCCAGTTGGGAAAATGCGCCAGAAACTTGTTCTGCGCTTCTACAACACGGGCTTTACGCGAAACACTGGTGTGCCCGCCCGTGAGCAAGGGTTCGGCCTCTGCGTAGAGCGTTCGCAAAAGCTGGCCCTTCCAACCATTCCACACGCCGGGCCCGACGGCTCGAATGTCAGCAACGGTCAAAATCAACAGAAGCTTGAGGCGCTCGGGGCTTTGCACAATGCTGGTGAAATCCAGAATGGTCTTGAAGTCATTGAGATCGCGCATCTGTGATGTTTCACTCATCACCAGATGATAGCGCACCAGCCAGGCCACAAGATCAGTATCCGCAGGCGACAAGCCAAAGCGCGGGCAAAGCTCGCGCGCAATCCGTTCACCGGCAATTGAATGGTCTTCGTTGCGACCCTTGGCAATGTCATGGAGCAATGCCGCCACATAAAGTGCCACACGCGATTTGAGTTGCGGGAACAATTCTGCCGAGAGTGGATTTTCACCGGAATGGCGGCCCTGTTCAATATCCGCCAGCACACCCACCGTGCGGATCAAATGTTCATCCACCGTATAATGATGATACATGTTGAACTGCATCATCGCCACGATCCGTCCGAATTCAGGAATGAAGCGGCCCATCACACCAGCCTCATTCATCATGCGCAGCAAGGTTTCAGGCGTTGAGCTTTTGGTCAGGATGTCGATGAAGATGTCATTGGCCTGCCGGTCTTGGCGAACTTTATCATCGATGAGGCGAAGATTTTTCCGCAGGATCTTGATTGCATCAGGATGAACTTCCATCAGCGTCTCGCCCGCAAGCCAGAAAATCCTGAACATGTTGACGGGGTCACGCGCAAATACATCGTCTGACTCAAGGGTGAGTCTGCCGCTTTCAATCTTGAATCCGGGATAGCCTTTAAGTGCCGTTCCTTTGTTAGGCAGAAAGCGGCTCAACATGCGCGTCAGCGCAGGCGCGTCTTTGAAATGGCGTGCTTCAAGGCTGGCGCAGAAAATGCGTGTGAGGTCGCCCACATCTTTTGCGATGAGGAAATAGTGGCGCATGAAGCGCTCAACAGATTGCAGCCCGTTATGGGATTTGTAGCCCAGGCGTTCGGCAAGTTCGACCTGGCGCTCGAAACTTAAACGGTCTTCGCCGCGCTTTGCAATAAAATGCAAATGACAACGCACCGCCCACAGGAAATCTTCGCACTTCAGAAACAAGGCAAGTTCTGAGCGCGTGAAAGCACCTTTGTCGGCCAGCTGTTCAGGTGTGTTCACCGCGAAGATGAACTTGGCAATCCAGAACAGCGTGTGAAGATCACGCAGCCCGCCCTTCCCGTCCTTGAGATCAGGTTCCACCGCATAGCGGCTCTCGCCGGATTTGGCATGGCGTTGGTCACGTTCGGCAAGTTTTTCAGCAACGAATTTCCTGGCACCATTCTTCACGATCTCGTTTGAAAACCGTGTGGACAATTCGCCATAGAGCGCTTGCGAGCCACAGATGAAACGGGCCTCAAGGATCGAGGTCAAAATAGTATTGTCGGTCTTGGCCAGTCGCAGGCAGTCATCAATCGAGCGCGTGGCGTGCCCTACTTTTTGTCGTGCATCCCACAGCGCATAGAGAACAAATTCAACAATCTGCCCAACATCGTCGCTGGCTTTGGTCGGCAATAAAAACAGAAGGTCAATATCAGAGCCAGGCGCCAGCGTGCCGCGCCCGTAACCGCCAACGGCAACAATGGCGAGCCCCGTTGCCTGAACTTTGAAGACCTGGTTTTGGGCAAAATCGAACGTCGCCCGGATGATGGCATCTTCAGCGGCAGACAGGCGCTGGGCGCAAGCCGTGCCATGACCATCTTTCAGCAACTGCGCTTCGGCGAGCTCGCGTGTTTCCTGAAGGCAAGTCTTGATCAGCTCGGTGACCTGCTTGCGGGTATCGAGAGGTGACGCCGCTTTAAGGCTGGCCAGCGATTGTGCAAATTGAGCTTCAGGACTCATCGGTGTCTTTCCTGGCCAGAACTTTGAGTTCATAAAGAAGTTCGAGCGCGGCGCGCGGCGATAGGGAATCGGGCATCAGCTGGTCAATCTTCTCACGCAACGGGTCTGGCTTCCTTTCAACTGTTTTCCTATCTGAAAACAACGGCAAGTCGGTTAACAGGCTGGATGCTTTTGGGCCGCCGTTTTTCTCAAGACCTTTGAGGATTTCGCCTGCCCTGGAAATGACGTCAGCGGGAAGCCCCGCCAGTTTCGCCACCTGGATGCCATAGCTACGGGTCGCCGTTCCTGCCACCACCTCATGCATGAAAACAATGTCACCTTTCCACTCTTTCACCTGCATCGTGGCGCAATGAAGGCTTTTCAGGGTTTTGGAAAGCGCGGTAAGCTCATGATAATGCGTGGCAAAAAGGGCTCGAGCCCGGGGCCTGTCATGGAGATATTCAAGTGTGGCCCAAGCAATTGAAAGCCCATCGTATGTGGCAGTCCCCCGCCCGATCTCATCGAGAATGACGAGCGAACGCGAGGTCGCCTGATTGAGGATGGTGGCGGTCTCGATCATTTCCACCATGAAGGTGGAGCGTCCGCGCGCCAGATCATCCGCTGCACCGACGCGGCTGTAAAGCCGGTCAATGACACCAATATGGGCCGACGTTGCTGGCACAAAACTTCCCATCTGCGCCATCACCGCAATCAACGCATTCTGCCGGAGGAAGGTTGATTTACCAGCCATGTTGGGTCCGGTGAGAAGCCAGAGTCTTGTGGCATCTGCCAGATCACAATCATTGGCCGAAAAGCCCGGAAGCCCCTGTTGTGCGAGAGCCTGCTCCACCACCGGGTGTCTGCCGCCCTTAATCTCAAATGCCAAAGACTCATCAATGTGGGGCCGCACATATTTTCTATGGCCTGCGAGATGGGCAAGGGCCGCGTGAACATCAATCTCGGCAAGCGCACGCGCCACTTGTGAGATGGCGGCCTTGGCAGCCGTCACCTCATCACAGAGCGCCTTGAAGAATTCAAGCTCCAGCGCCAGCGCGCGCGATGCGGCCAGCGCAATCTTCTGTTCAAGATCAGCCAATACAGATGTTGAAAACCGCATGGCATTGGCATTGGTCTGGCGGTGGAAAAATTCCTGGCCCATCGCCGAGGTTTTGAGAATGTCGGCCTGTTGCGAGGTCACCTCAACAAAATAGCCAAGAATATTATTGTGCTTGATCTTGAGCGACTTGACGCCCGTTGCTTCGGCATATTGCGCTTGCAAATTGGCAATCACCTGCCTGGTTTCATCACGAAGCTTGCGGTTCTCATCAAGGGCAGTCAAATGCCCCGCAGCAATGAAGCCACCATCATGCGCCAGATAGGGAAGCTCTGCGCTGAGGGCCTGTTCCAGCTTTCGCGCAATTTCAAACGGCGCATTGCCGATCTGTCCCACGAGCTGGTTTAGAAGCTGCGGCCGCAATGAAAGATCATGTTGCCGGACCAGATAATCCATCACCGTCCGCGAAGCATTGAGACCGTCGCGAATGGCGGCAAGATCACGCGGTCCAGCCCTGCCTCCGGTAATGCGAGCCAACGCACGTTCAAGATCAGGGCAGGATTTGAGCAAGCGCCGCACATCATCACGCAAGCGCTCGGCACCAACAAAATGCTCAACCACATCAAGCCTGGCATTGATGGCAAGGCTTGAGGCCAGAGGCATGGTGAGATGTTCGCCCAAAAGCCTGGAACCAGAGGCCGTGACAGTCTCAGCAATGCAATCAAGAAGACTGCCGCGCCGCTCGCCCCTTTGTGTTTTCGAAAGTTCGAGATTGCTGCGCGTTGCAGCATCAATGAGAAGACCTGCTTCGGGCCGCTCAAGACGGGGCTCACGCAGATGGGGGATCTGCCCAACTTGGGTGATTGAAATATATTCGAGAAGTGCGCCAAGGGCGGCCACATCAACGCGGCGGAAACTTCCAAAGCCATCAAGGCTCTCAACGCCAAAATGACTTTTCAAACGATGCTCGGCACCTTGTGAATCAAAGCGCGAATTGGGCAGGGGCGAAATCGCAAAGGCCTGACCACCCAAGGCTGGAGCAAATTGGGGTGACGACAAAACCTGGTCGCTGGCCAACAGTTCAGATGGCGAAAGTCGCGCCAGATCGGCGGGAAGCCTGGCCAGATCTGTCATCATCACGGCAAATTCGCCAGTTGAAATATCAGCATAGGCCAGCGCCATTTCGCTCGCAGAACTGTTGGCCGCAAGACAGACCAGAAAATTGCTGGAGGATGAATCAAGCAGCGCATCTTCCATCAACGTGCCCGGCGTGATGACCCGCACCACCTGCCTTGCCACTACAGATTTTGCACCGCGCTTTTTGGCTTCGGCCGGATCTTCAATCTGTTCGGCGATGGCCGCCCGGTGGCCATGGCGAATGAGCTTTTGCAGATATTGGTCAATGGCGTGAACGGGCACACCACACATCGGAATATCGCGGCCCTGATGCTTGCCGCGCTTGGTCAGCGCAATGCCAAGCGTTGCCGAGGCCTTCTCGGCATCCTCAAAGAACAGCTCATAGAAATCGCCCATGCGGTAAAGCAACAAGCAATCGGGCTGGCCCTGCTTGATCGCCAGATATTGCGCCATCATGGGCGTAATGGGGCTGTCATCAACTGTTTCGGGCGCTGGCCTGAGATCGTCCATGGCGTCTGATAACAGATCAGATGGCCCCGGCAAAACCCCTATGCGCTTGGGGCACCAAAGCGTGCAAAATAGCGCGGATTGATGGCCGAGACGGGGAGAATGACCAGAACATCGGTGGTGTTGAACTGTCGGTCCACCACGCAAGCCTCGCCAAAATGGCAACCGAGCCGCAAATATCCCTTGATAAGGGGCGGCAGCGACGTGATGGCGCGCTTTATATTGATCTCTGTGCCCAAAACGCGCGCCATCGGCGAGCCAAGGCCAGTTTGCGGAAAGACTTTCCAGTCATCGGCCTTGGGCACCGTTGCCAAAAAGCTTAAAGCCTCTGCGTGGCGCTCAGGCTCGATGCCCTCAAAACTGGCGCAGCCCAGCATCACGTCGAAGCGGTGGGTTCGCACATAATTCCAGATGCCCTGCCACAACAGCTCTATGACCGACGTGCCGCGATGCTCGGCCAAGACGCAAGAGCGGCCAAGCTCCAGGAAAGACAAATGGGCGTGGCGCTTTACAAGATTGTCGACGTCAAATTCGTTCTGGCTGTAGAACCCGCCAAGACGTTCAGCAGAAGTCTGCGGCAAAAGCCGGTAAGTTCCCACCACTTGTCCGTCTTCCACCCGCAATGCGGCATTGTCATTTGTGGCGGGTGGCGCAATGACAAGAAGGTGGTCACACCCCTTGTCATAGGCATCAGAATCAATTTCCTGGCCTTGAACATCAGCGCCAAGTTCACGTGCAAAGACGTCATAGCGCAGCCGCTGGGCCACCAGGACTTCGGATGCATTTTGCGCCAGTCTGATTTTGAGATGCTGGCCGATCTGCCGTTCGTGTATCAAATGGGTCTCCACTTAACCCACGCTTAGATAGGCCAATTGTGACAAATTCGCGAAGGTGAAGTTTCAGGCCCGTGCGGCAAAATTGAGCGAGCTGATTTTCTCATCAATATCAAGCTGGTCAAAAGGCTTGGACAAATGCCCATCCATGCCGGAGGCGAGACAGGCGGAAATGTCTTCCGGCCTGGCATTGGCCGTAAGTGCCAAAAGGGGGAGACGAACCCCAGCCGACCGGGCCTCCCGCCTGCGGATTTCTACAGCCGTTGAAAGCCCATTGCGCCGCGGCATTTCCATATCGAGGAGGCAAAGGTCAAAACCATGGCCGGGAGAGAGGGCCTCAAGTGCTGCGTCGCCATTGCTGACGAGGCTCACCCTGTGGCCTAATTTTTCCAGCAGCGTGCGTGCCAGAAGCGCATTGACGGGATTGTCTTCCGCCAGAAGCACATTGAGATTGCGGGCAGCAGTTTGCTTGCCATTGACGGTAGGGGTCTCGCCCGAATGGGGTTGGAGCATCACGCCGCCAAGCTGGGCCAAAATGGTCGTCCGCCGCAACGGGTTCAACAAATAGCCAGCAAACGGGGCCTGCAGCAGGTGGCGATATTCGCGCCGTTCATCAGCCTTGAGCAGAACCCAAACGTGGCGCGACAAACGGGCTTTGCTCTTTTTGCTCTGTCTCGCCCAGCGCAAAAGCGCTGGCGCATGCGAGGTATCGGCAATGATGTTGATCGGTTGAGATGAGCCAGAAAGCAGCAGTGCCAGATTCTTTGAAGATTTAACCCAGCTGATCTGGGCGCCAAGTCCCTCGAGGCTCCGCGCCAGATGGTTTGAAAATATGCCGGGTTCCAACGCCAAGTGGAATTTCTTGTGGGCCAGCGCCTGCACAGGCTTTTCCGGAGCAGCACAGGCCTCACCCAGCGGAAACCGCAAGGTAAATTTGGAGCCATCGCCCAACCTGCTTGAAAGTGTGAGAGTGCCGCCCATGGCCTCAACAAGGCCAGCGCTGATCGACAGGCCAAGACCTGTTCCACCAAAGCGCCGTTGGGTTTCGGCATTGGCCTGGGTAAATTCCCCAAACACGCGTTTGGCCTCCTCGCTTGTCATGCCAATGCCCGTATCCCAAACATCAATCACCAGATGATGCTCATCATCAACCCATGCCTCAAGGGCAACGCCGCCGGAAGCCGTGAATTTGATGGCATTGCCGGCAAGGTTGAAAAGAACCTGGCGCAAGCGCAGGTCATCACCGGCAATTTCATGGGGCACATCGGGTGCCATATGACATGAAATTTCAATGCCCTTGGCATGGGCACGCGGCGACAGAAGTTCAGTCACATTTTCCAGAACATTGGCAAGGTCAATGCGCCCAACATGATCAGATTGCGTGGCCTGGGTTTTGGCGGTGTCGAGAATTTCATCAACGATCGACAACAAGATGCGTCCTGAGCTGTTCGCTGTTGTCGTGTAATTGCGCTGTTCAGGCGAAAGCGGCGTTTCCAGCAGCAAACCCAACATGCCAATGACGCCATTGAGCGGAGTTCTGATCTCATGGCTGACGGTTGCAAGAAGACGCGCCTTTTCCCGCAACGCCATCTCCGCTTCAGCGCGGACCCTCTGTTCAGCGGCCATCGCCGAACTCAGGCGGTGCATCTGCACATCATGTGAGGCTTGCAAGGTGAAATAGGCTGACGCCAGGGCCGCCACAATGCCGCCGATTAAAAGCCCTACCGCCAGAATACCAAAGATTGCAGAGGAAGGTCTTGTTACCACTAATACGAGTGCTAAGGCAAAACAGGCCAGCAGCCAGCGCGGACGAAGACCCGCTGGGTCCGTGAACATCGATCTTGATTGCTGATTGGCAATATCTAACATTTGAAAACGAAAAGGCATCCCGCATTGGCTCTGATTTGCTTTGAAGGGTTTAGCCTGCCAAAATATTATCAAGGGCCGTCGCGTTGGGTTCGTGCTGAACAAGACCTTACTTGAAAGTAACAAATTTTATCAATAATACCTCTATTGCCCGGGTTGACCCGGGACTTGGGCCTGCGGCAGACGGCTAATTTGCCCCGGTCAATGGAACCGCAACCAGATTTGATCGTTGGAATAATTGGGCAATCTGACGGAGGGCAATGCTGGCATTGAATAAAAATCTTTCATCGGGCACAGGGGCAAAAAGTGTCGGCTTTCTCCATCGATGGCTCCCGGTTTCTCCATCGACACTTGAGCCCGGAGCAGGGCCCATGATGAAGAATTCTCGGGCAGAATCGCAAGACACTCTTCGAAACGCACCTCTGGTGGTCATTCCTGTCTTTAACCGCAGCAAAATGATTATTGAGGCTTTGGACAGAGTGCAAAGCCAAACCTTGCGGCCATCCGAGGTGATTGTGGTTGATGATGGCTCGACCGATGCGACCGCGACCAGCGTTGAAACATGGATTGCCCAACACCCACAATTGAACGTCACGCTTATACGAAGCCCCAACCGGGGTGC
>JBDSTO010000220.1:0-3227 GCA_039928255.1 Aestuariivirga sp.
CGGCACTCACCGGTGCCATGCTCGATACCATGGGCTATAAGGGCGACATCAAGCAGCTCGCCGTGCCTGTCACCTATGCATCGATGAAGAACAAGGACATTGACGTGTTCCTGGGCAACTGGATGCCCTCGATGGTTGAAGACATCAAGGCCTATACGGCTGATGGTTCGGTTGAAACCATTGGCGCCAACCTGCCCACCGGCGCTTTCTACACATTGGCTGTGCCAGAATATACCTATGACAAGGGTCTCCATGATTTTGCCGACATCGCCAAGTTCAAGGACAGCCTCCATGCCAAGTTTTATGGCATTGAGCCCGGCAATGACGGCAACCGCCACATCCTCGACATGATCAAGGACCCGAAGTTCAAGCTGGATGGTTTCGAACTCGTCGAAAGCTCGGAAGCGGGCATGCTGTCACAGGTTGCCAAGGCCACCCAGGACAAGGAAGACATTGTCTGGCTCGGTTGGGCGCCGCATCCGATGAATGCCAACTTCAAGATGAAATATTTGACCGGTGGCGATGATCTCTTTGGCCCCAACATGGGCGCTGCCGTGGTCAACACCAATGTCCGCAAGGGCTATCTCGCTGAATGCCCCAATGTTGGCAAGCTGGTGAAGCAGCTCAAGTTTGAAGTGGGCATGGAAAATGAAATCATGGGCCAGATCCTCGACAAGAGCGTTGACCCCAAGGTCGCAGCCATCGCTTGGGTCAAGGCTCATCCAGACGCTCCGAAAGCTTGGCTTGATGGCGTGACCACTTTTGATGGCAAGGGCCCTGCCCTTGATGCCGTGAAAAAAGGTCTTGGCCTTTAATCCGGTTTAGTGACAATCTCCAAGGCGGGCTAAATGGCCCGCCTTTTTTTGTTCAATTCCCCCATCTGAAGGGGAAGGACAAGTTTTTGGGGCGAGGGGACGAACATGGACGACATTACATCTCTCTTATCCACCAAGATTCCGCTGGGAATCTGGGGAAAGATTATCTTCACCTGGTTTACCGGCAATTTTGATTTCTTCTTTCGTGGCCTGGCCTGGCTCCTCGGATTGGTGCTGGATAGCATGGTGAACGGGCTGCTTGCGGTGCCACCGCTTCTACTGGCAGTGATTTTTGCTGGCATTGCCTATGCCTTGCAGAAATCATGGAAGCTGGCGCTGGGAACGCTGCTCGGTTTCCTGCTGATGTATAACCAGGGCCTGTGGAAAGACACGATCCAAACCCTTGTTCTGGTTTGCGCGTCTACACTGGTATCCATGGCCATCGGCATTCCCATGGGCATCTGGGCGGCGCACAGCCCCAAGGTTTGGCGGATTTTGAATCCGGTGCTGGATCTGATGCAGACCATGCCGACTTATGTTTATCTGATCCCGGCACTCATCCTTTTCGGCCTCGGCATGCCATCAGGCATGTTGGTGACAATCATCTTTGCCGCACCCGCTCCGTTGCGCATGACTTATTTGGGCCTCACCTCAATTCCGAAAGCGCTTATTGAAGCTGGCGAAAGTTTCGGTGCCACGAAAAGCCAGCTGTTGTGGAAGGTTGAACTTCCAGCAGCACTTCCCACCATCATGGCAGGGGTGACACAATGCATTATGCTTTCTCTCTCCATGGTGGTGATTGCGGGCCTCATCGGTGCTGCCGGGCTTGGCAGCCAGGTTGTGCGCGGATTGAATCAGATGAACATTCCACTCGGCGTTGAAGCCGGCGTGTGCATCGTCATTTTGGCGATCATTCTTGATCGCGTGAGCCGCATCAGGACGGGAGCGCAGAAATGACCAGTGTTGTTGAATTCAAGAATGTCGACATTGTCTTTGGAACCGACACCCGTACGGCCGTTGAGATGCTCGATGCCGGACATGACCGGGCCGAGATTCTGGAAAAGACCGGATCGGTGCTGGGCTGTGCCGACGCCAACCTCGTTGTGAAGGAAGGCGAGATCAGCGTGCTGATGGGGCTTTCGGGTTCGGGCAAATCAACATTGCTGCGCGCCGTCAACGGCCTCAACAAGGTGACGCGCGGTTCAGTTCTGGTGCGTGACGGCAAGAAGATGATTGACGTTGTCACCTGCGATGAAAAAACCCTCCGGCATTTGCGCCAGGGCCAGGTCGCCATGGTGTTCCAGCAATTTGCACTTTTGCCGTGGTCCACAGTTGAACAGAATGTGGGCTTTGGTCTCGAGCTTGCGGGCATTCCTGAAGACGAGCGCAAGCTTCGCGTTGACAAGCAGTTGAAACTGGTCGGCCTTGATAAATGGGCCAAGAAATATGCCCACGAGCTTTCAGGCGGTATGCAACAACGCGTGGGTCTCGCCCGTGCCTTTGCCACTGAAGCGCCGATCCTGTTGATGGATGAGCCTTTTTCAGCCTTGGATCCTTTGATCCGCACCAAATTGCAGGATGAACTTTTGCAGCTGCAGAAAACCTTGCGCAAAACCATCATCTTTGTGAGCCACGACCTCGAAGAGGCTCTGAAGATTGGCAACACCATCACCATCATGGAGAGCGGGCGTATTGTGCAATCGGGCAAGCCCGAAGACATCGTGCTGCGTCCTGCCAATGACTATGTGCGTGAGTTCATCGCCAATGTGAACCCGCTTTCAGTGTTGACCGCATGGAACGTGATGCGCGGGCTTCATGAACTTGAACGCGATAAGGGCGGATGGATATGGCTCGATCGGCGCAAGACGACGCGCTTCAAACTTGATAAGAAGAACCATGTGGCAGCGGTGGAACGTGATGGCAAGAAGGCGACCTGGCGCTCATGCACAGAAGCTGATCTTCCGGCAAAGCCCGGCGAAGTTCCGGTTTATTGGGCAACACCAGGGACCAACCTCAAAACCGTGATGCTCGCCATGCACAAATCAGAGACTGCACCTGTGGCCCTCTTCAACGATGACAACAGTTTTGCTGGCGCCATTGGTGTCAGGGATGTGTTACGCGCGGTTCTAAAAAAATCAGATTAGATTGACAGGCCACAACGGCGCGTGTGGTTTCGAGGTCAAGTTTCATAGTCAAGTTGGGATTTGCAATGTCATCTGAAACAATTCGCAACGCCATCATCATGCTGGTTGCCGGCATGGGCATCCCGGTCATGGCGGCACTGAACACGCAACTCGGCCGCGGCATCGGCTCACCCGCTGCGGCGGCAACCGTCTTGTTCACGGTAGCATTGCTGGCAACGGCGGTGGCAATGTTCCTGACTGGTGGCCCTGCACCCTTGCGGCTCATTCC
>JBDSTO010000221.1:0-5138 GCA_039928255.1 Aestuariivirga sp.
ATTTTCGCAACATTCGCCCTCTCCCGTTGCAGAGCAATGGGAGAGGGTCCGCGACAGCGGGGGAGAGGGCTCTGAGCTACCCAAACCAAGAGCCCTCATCCGCCCTCCGGGCACCTTCTCCCATCACAAGAGTGACGGGAGAAGGCAAGTGGGGGTGGCTACGGTCATGGGGGCGGAACCACAATTATTGGCTAAAGAAGAATGCCGCCTGCAGCTTCGATGCGCTGGCCATTCACCCAGCGGAAATCATCAGTCAGCATGGCTGCTGCCAGTGCGCCAATGTCGTCGGCCTGCCCCACGCGACCCAGAGGCGTCATCCCTGCAAGCTGGGCGCTGAATTCAGGATTGTCCCTCACAAAACCGCCACCAAAATCAGTGGCGATGCCGCCTGGTGCGATGGTGTTGGCGGTAATGCGGCGCGGGCCAAGTTCAACCGCAAGATAGCGCGTGAACACTTCAATCGCCCCTTTCATGATCGCATACGGCGCAAAGTTTGCGTAAGAAAACCGCGCGAGGCCTGATGACACATTGATGATTTTGCCACCGTCAACCATGAGGGGCAGAAGCTTCTGGGTCAGGAAATAAGGCGCCTTCACATGGATGTTCACCATATCGTCAAACACCGCCTCGCTTGTTTCGGTGATCGGCGTGTTGGCCCCGGTTCCGGCATTATTGACCAGATGATCGAAACTGTCGCGCTTCCAGGTGGTTGAAAGCGCCTGTTTGACCTGCGCCACGAAAGCGTCGAACCCCGCAGCCTTTGAAACATCAAGCTGCAGCGCCACAGCTTTACGCCCCTTTGCGGTAATCTCTTTCACGACAGCTTCGGCATCGGCCTTCTTGCTGTTGTAGGTGATGATCGAATCCTGGCCCTTGTCTGCCAAGTTCAAAGCCATGCTGCGTCCAAGGCCGCGGCTGCCGCCGGTAATAATGTTGATTTTCATAGTTGTTCTCCTGTCGTAGAGAACCCATATGAGTTGAGCCAAATCCGTTGCGTAGAAGGCACTGAAAAAATTCATAGGCACCAAAAGGATACTGACATGGATGACTTTCAAACCGCTGCCCCCGAACCAGCGCCTGCACCCTATAATTCGGCACAGGAGTGCTCGGCCGAAGTCGATGCCCTGTCAACCGAGCTTCTGGGCCATGTGGCTGATAAATGGACTTTGGTGGTCTTGGAAGAGTTGGCCGAACAGGGCACACTGCGCTTCACCGAACTGCGCCGGAAAATTCCGGGCGTCAGCCAGAAGATGCTCACACAAACCCTGCGCCAGATGGAGCGCGTCGGTTTGGTCACCCGCAACATTCACCCCGTCATTCCACCCAAGGTCGAATATCAACTGACCAAGCTGGGTTATTCCCTGGGCGGTGCCGTCTGCCAACTGTGGCGCTGGGTAGCGGAGAATGCCGCAGAAATGGAAGTTGCCAAGGTCCGGTTCGATTCACAGGCCTAACCTCACGAAACATAATTTCGTTTTCCGATTCAAAATCATTATTTACTTGCTTCTATCATGTCGTGGTGCTTGAAAAGGTCAGTATAACTGTCCTTTTGAGGGAGTCTCGCCATGAATGCACCCGTTTTTCAGCCTGAAGGCATGAAGCCGGCCCATGGACTCTATGATCCCAAAAACGAACATGATGCCTGCGGCATTGGTCTTTACGCCAACATCAACAACATCAAGAGCCACCTTGTCGTCTCCAAGGGTCTCGACATTCTCCACAACCTTGAACATCGCGGTGCCGTGGGCGCTGATCCCAAGGCCGGTGACGGCGCTGGCATCCTCATTCAGATTCCCCACGAATATTTTGCCGCTGATGCCAAGCGCCTGGGCTTTGAACTCCCCGCCGCTGGCCACTATGGCGTGGGGTTCTTGTTCATGCCACGCGAGGCAGTCTATCGCCAGGATATTGAGCGCATCTGGTGGGAAGCCGCCCGCGAAGAAGGCCTGAAGATTATCGGCTGGCGCGACGTGCCGGTGAACTCGTCCGTGCTCGGCTATTCGGTCAAGGGCACCGAGCCCATTCATCGTCAGGTGTTCATTGGCAAGGGCCCGACCATTCGCGATGAAAACCATTTCGAGCGCAAGCTCTTCGTGTGCCGCAAGGTTGTTTCAAACCGCGTGATGGAAGTGTTGGGCACCAAGGCTCGCACTTATTATCCAGTATCAGTCTCGTGCCGCACCGTGGTTTACAAGGGCCTCGTGCTCGGCACCGATGTTGCCAACTATTATATCGATTTGAAGGATGAGCGCGTGCAGTCGGCCTTTGCACTGGTCCATCAACGCTTTTCAACCAACACATTTCCAAGCTGGCCGCTGTCTCATCCTTACCGCTTTGTCTGCCACAACGGTGAGATCAACACCGTGCGCGGCAACTTCAACTGGATGGCCGCGCGCCAAGCCAATATGAAGTCTGATGTGTTGGGCGAGGATTTGTCCAAGCTCTGGCCCATCTCATTTGAAGGCCAATCCGATACAGCCGTTTTCGACAACGCCTTGGAGCTTCTCACCATGGGCGGCTATTCGCTGCCCCATGCCATGATGATGCTGATCCCCGAAGCCTGGGCCGGCAACCCGTTGATGGATGAAGACCGTCGCGCCTTCTATGAGCATCACGCCGCCTTGATGGAGCCCTGGGATGGCCCCGCCGCCATGGTGTTCACCGATGGCAAGGTGATTGGTGCAACACTCGACCGCAACGGCTTGCGTCCCTCGCGCTATCTGATCACCGATGATGGCCATGTTCTGCTCGCTTCGGAAATGGGCGTGCTGCCGTTTGATGATGCCAAGATCACCCACAAGTGGCGCTTGCAGCCCGGCAAGATGTTGCTGATTGACTTGGACAAGAAGAAGATCATTTCCGATGAAGACCTGAAGAAAGAACTTTCAACCGCCCATCCTTACAAGGATTGGCTGAAGCGGACTCAGGTTGTGCTGCGTGACTTGCCCAAGGCCAAAACGCAGCGCCCCAAGATCACGGTGCCCCTGCTCGATCGTCAACAGGCCTTTGGCTATACCAAGGAAGATCTGGCGATCCTCATGGCACCCATGGCCTCAACCGGCCAGGAAGCCATTGGCTCCATGGGCAATGACGCGCCGATTTCGGCCCTGTCGGACCGCACCAAGATGCTGGACACTTATTTCAAGCAGAACTTCGCGCAGGTGACCAACCCACCGATTGACCCCATTCGCGAAGAACTCGTGATGAGCCTTGTCTCTTTCATTGGTCCACGTCCGAACCTGCTCGACTTGAAGGGCACGTCAAAGCACATGCGCTTGGAAGTGTCCCAGCCCATCCTCACCAATGAGGAGTTGGAGCGCATCCGCAACATTGGCAGCGTGCGCGAAAACCCGTTCCGCACGGCGACCATCGACATCACTTATGATGTCGCCAACGGCGCTGAGTTCATGGGCGCTGCCTTGGACAGCGTTTGCGCGCAAGCCGAACGCGCCGTCAATGATGGCTATAACATCATCATCCTGTCGGATCGCGCGGTTTCAGCGGAGCGCGTGCCGATCTCTGCCCTGCTGGCAACTTCAGCCACGCATCATCATCTGATCCGCAAAGGTCTGCGCACGCTCGTCGGCCTCGTTGTTGAATCAGGCGAGCCCCGCGAAGTCCATCAGTTCTGCACGCTCGCAGGCTATGGTGCCGAAGCGATCAACCCCTATGTGGCCTTTGAAACCTTAGAGGCCATGCTGCCCACGCTTGATGAAAAGATCAGCGCCTATGAAGCCACCAAGCGCTACATCAAGGCCGTCGACAAGGGCATCTTGAAGGTCATGTCCAAGATGGGCATCTCGACTTATCAATCCTATTGTGGCGCCCAGATTTTCGACGCCATTGGACTCTCGACTGAATTTGTGAAGAAGTATTTCACCGGCACGGCAACGCAGATCGAAGGTGTGGGCCTCGCCGAAATTGCCGAGGAAACCTTCAAGCGCCATGAAGATGCCTTTGGTTTGAACCCGGTTCTCGAAAACTCACTTGAAGTCGGTGGCGATTACGCCCAGCGCATGCGCGGTGAAGCCCATGTGTGGACGGCTGAAACAGTGTCATCCCTGCAGCATGCCGTGCGTGGCAATTCGCTCGACAAGTACAAGGAATATGCCCGCCACATCAACGAACAGAACGAACGCTTGAAAACCATTCGTGGCCTGTTCCGCATTAAGTCGGCTGAGGAAATGGGGCGTCACCCCATCGCAATCGAAGAGGTTGAAACCGCCAAGGACATCGTCAAGCGCTTTGCAACGGGCGCCATGTCTTATGGCTCGATCAGCCGCGAAGCCCACACCACATTGGCTATTGCCATGAACCGCATTGGCGGCAAGTCCAACACTGGCGAAGGTGGCGAAGAATCTGATCGTTATGTGCGGATGCCCAATGGCGATTCCATGCGCTCGGCCATCAAACAGGTGGCCAGCGGTCGCTTTGGCGTGACGGCGGAATATCTGGTCAACTCCGACATGATGCAGATCAAGATGGCGCAGGGTGCAAAGCCTGGCGAAGGCGGACAATTGCCCGGCCACAAGGTTGACAACGTCATCGCCAAGGTGCGCCACTCAACGCCGGGCGTGGGCCTGATCTCGCCCCCGCCGCACCACGACATCTATTCGATTGAAGATCTGGCGCAGCTGATCTTCGACTTGAAGAACGTCAACCCCGCAGGCCTCGTCTCGGTGAAGCTTGTGTCCGAAGTGGGCGTGGGCACTGTGGCCGCTGGCGTGTCCAAGGCCCATGCCGACCATGTGACAATCTCAGGCTATGAAGGGGGCACGGGCGCATCGCCTCTGACCTCGATCAAGCACGCGGGTTCCCCCTGGGAAATTGGTCTGGCTGAAACCCAGCAGACTTTAGTGGCCAATGATCTCAGAGGTCGCATAGCGGTTCAGGCCGATGGTGGCATCCGCTCTGGCCGCGACGTTATGATCGCTGCACTTTTGGGCGCTGATGAAATCGGCTTTGCCACAGCGCCTTTGATCGCCGCAGGCTGCATCATGATGCGCAAATGCCATTTGAACACCTGCCCTGTCGGAGTAGCGACACAAGATCCTGAACTTCGGAAGCGTTTTACCGGACAATCTGAACATGTCGTAAATTATTTTTTCATGATTGCCGAAGATGTGCGTCGATGGATG
>JBDSTO010000222.1:0-5389 GCA_039928255.1 Aestuariivirga sp.
TGCAGCGCTTCGGAAATCGAACAGAAGATCACACCGGCCTTGGCCAACTCGTCTTTGAAAGTTGTGACAACGGAAACAGAGTCAAACACGGCATCCACCGCCACGCGGCTTTGGCCAATTTCATTGCCCTCATCATCAAGCTGGCTCTTCTCGCCCTGCTTCCTGACGCCAGCGAGAATCTCTTGCTCCTTCAGCGGAATGCCCAACTTGGCGTAGGTCTCCAAAAGCTTGGGATCAATTTCATCGAGCGACTTTGGCGCAATCTGCTTCTTGGGCGCTGCGTAATAATGGATGTCCTGAAAATCAATCTTGGGATAGTGAACCTTGGCCCATGTTGGCTCAATCATTTCCTTCCACACGCGGAACGCCTCAAGCCGCCACTCCAGCATCCAGGATGGCTCATTCTTCTTGGCCGAAATATAGCGCACCGTGCTTTCGTCCAATCCCTTGGGCGCAAGCTCGCTCTCAATATCGGTTTCAAAACCGTATTTGTATTTGTCGACCTCAATAGTCTTGACGAGGTCAATGGTGTCTTGATCGGCCATGGTGTTCCTAAGCTGCTTTCGCGCCGTGACGAGCGAGAATTTTGCGCCAGACGGCGCTGAAATGTTGAATATCGGCGGGCGTTGTGTCCCAGCCCAATGAAACGCGAAGTGCCCCTTGCGAAAGTTCAGGTGCCACACCCATGGCATCAAGCACATGGCTTGGCGCGACTTTGCCCGATGAACAGGCCGAGCCCGATGACAAGGCAATGCCTTCAAGGTCAAACTTCATCAGTAATGTGTCGGCACGAAAAGCGGGTGCAGCAAAACAGAAGGTGTTGGCAAGTCTTGGAGCACCTTCAGAAAAAACGATGCAGCTTTGCAAGGCCTTCATCAATTCATCCGCCAACGGAGCAATCTGCAAATCGGCTTCCACAGCTACCGCACCAAACCCGGCAATCGCCACTATATTTTCAGTACCGGAACGGCGGCGCAATTCCTGGCCGCCACCCACCAGCAAGGGTTCAACAACCAAACGGTCGCGGATCACCAACGCGCCAACGCCCTTCGGCCCGCCCACCTTGTGAGCCGCAATCGACATTGCGTCACACCCCAGCAATCCGAAATTCACAGGAATCTTGCCAAAGCCCTGCACGGCATCAACATGCAGAACATGGCCGGCCTTGCTGACCAAAGCAGAGATTGCCGAAATATCCTGAATGACACCCGTCTCGTTGTTGGCCAGCATGACAGATACCAAAGCCTTCGGTCCCGCCAGCATCTTTTCCAACGCGGCAAAGTCAATAAGCCCTTGGCCATCAACGGGAATGATTTCAACCGGCTTGCCCGAAGGCTTGGCCGTTTCCAGAACTGATGGATGTTCAATGGCCGAAACCAGAATACGGCTGGCGGCAATCCCGCGCAGCGCCATGTTATTGGCCTCTGTGCCGCCGCTCGTAAAAGTTATCATCTGCGGCAGGCAGCCAACCTTGAAGGCAATCGCCTCGCGTGCATCATCGATCAGCTTGCGTGCCAGTCTGCCTTCGGAATGAACTGATGACGGATTGCCACAAACGTCCATCGCAGCAAGCATCGCCGCCTTCGCGCACGGGCGAAGCGGACTTGTGGCGTTATGGTCGAGATAGGCTCTCAACGCGCGACATGCCTTTCCTTGGCTTGCTTGATCGAAGCCGCCAGAGCGAGATTGCGCTTTTCCACCACATCCTCCAGCGAAACGCTTTCCAGAAAATACATCATCTGCCGTCCCAGTGACGACCACAAATCATGGGCCACACATTGTTGGCCTTTGACACAGCCTTTGACGGCATCACCTTCGCAACGCGTCACGCGCAATTCTTCATCAACCGCCAGAACAATTTCGGAGACCTGAATATCAGCGGGCGGTCTCGCCAGAACATACCCGCCACCGGGCCCACGCGAACTTGTCACCAGCCCGGCGCGCCGCAACTTGCCAAAAAGCTGTTCCAGATATTCCTGGCTGATGTCCTGCCGGTCAGCAATTTCTGCAAGCGATATCGGTCGATCGGGGCTTTGGCCACCAATATCGATCAATGCCATGACGGCATAACGCCCTTTTGTACTCATCTTCATGGGTTTGGCCTGTTTCCATTCACGAAAAGCTTGCTTTTTGCCCCCCGCCCCGTGCTAAAGCCCGAGGCAGTTTGGGAGGCCGAAAGTTCCAATAGGAAGCTTTCCAACTACAAATAATGAATCCGACTACGGGAGTCAACTATTCTCGAAAGTCGGCAACCAGGAATTGCAATGCCAGAAGTCATTTTTAATGGACCCGCCGGACGTATTGAGGCGCGCTATCATCACGCCAAAGCTCCAGGGGCCCCCGTTGCCATCCTGCTCCACCCGCACCCGACGTTTGGTGGAACCATGAACAACCCGATTGTTCATTCCCTTTATCAGCTGTTCCAAAGCCGTGGCTTCTCTGTCCTGCGCTTCAATTTTCGCGGTGTGGGTCGAAGCCAGGGCCTGTTTGACAATGGCGCTGGCGAATTGGCCGATGCAGCATCGGCGCTGGACTGGATGCAGGCTCTGAACCGCGAAGCAAAAGTCTGCTGGATTGCAGGCGTTTCTTTTGGTGCCTGGATTTCAATGCAGCTCCTGATGCGCCGCCCTGAAATTTCAGGCTTCATCTCGGTGGCCCCCCTGGCCAAGCACTATGACTTCTCTTTTCTTGCACCCTGCCCGGCCTCAGGCCTTTTTGTAAACGGCGGCAAGGATACGGTGTCGTCGCCCGAAGCGGTGCACACGCTGGTCTCCAAGCTCAAAACGCAAAAGGGCATTGCGATCGAACACAAGGTGATTGCTGATGCCAATCACTTCTTCCAGAATCATCTGGAAGACCTGACCAAGATTTGCGCCGACTATCTGGACAAACGGCTGACACTGGAACCGTGATCTACGCGTAAAACGGGTGGCCCTGCCACCCTCTCCGGCCTATTCAATCGCAAAACAGCGAAACAATGGGAATCATCATGGCCGAACAAAAGATCGATGCAACGTCCTGGGCAATGCTCTTCGTCCTTGCCATGATCTGGGGCGGCTCGTTTATGTTTGTCGCCGTTGCCGTCAAGGAGTTGCCCGCCCTGCTGATCGTTCTGGCACGTGTCGGCATTGCTGCTCTCATCCTCATTCCCGTACATTTGATTTTCCAAGGTCCGCTGCCGCGCGACCGAAAGACGTGGGTGGCCTGTGGCGGCATGTCGATCTTGAATAACGTTCTGCCCTTCACCGCCATCGCGTGGGGCCAGCATGCTATAACGGGCGGCCTTGCGTCCGTGATCAACGCGACAACACCAATGTTTGGTGCAGTCTTCATGGTGCTCTTTGCGCTTGAAGCTATCACCACGCGGAAGGCCCTCGCATTGGGATTGGGCTTCGTCGGCGTGATCGTTCTTAAGGGCGCCAATTTCGGTGATTTGGGACCGCAAAGCCTGGGCATAATTGCGGTGATTTTCGCATCCGCCTGCTATGGCCTCTCAAGCGTCTGGTCGAAAAAATACCTCATGGGAATTCCACCCATGACAACGGCCACATGTCAGTTGATAACCTCGTCGAGCGTCATGGCTATTCTGGTTTTGTTATTTTCGGATGTGAAGCTCTACGCCGCCGCCTCGTTCAACACGTGGGCAGCCCTGCTCACTCTCGCTGCCCTTTCAACTTCAATTGCCTACCTGATCTTCTTCCGTATAATCCAGCGTGCCGGTGCGTCTTTCGTCATCTTGGTCACCATGCTGGTGCCGCTCTCGGCCATCCTGCTGGGCTTTCTGGTTCTGGGTGAAACCCTGAGCATTCACGAGGTGATCGGCGCCGCCATCATCTTGGGTGCCTTAGTCATCATTGATGGCCGAGCGCTGAAAAAACTGGGCATCTCACTCGGGTGAAGACTTTACATAGTTGCGCCAGTCATGCGCTTCTTTGAAGCCTAGCAAGTCGCGGATTTTGCGGTTTGAAAGTGGAGCTTCCCGTTCACCCATCTTGCGTGTGAGGGGCGTTTTAGGCGCATATTTGGCGAGAAATTTCTCGGTCGGCATGTCAGCCGTGATCGTGTCATTGACGGCGTTGAAGACCTGAAACCCAAGTCCGTCCTTCTGGATTGCGAGATGAACGATCTCGCCAAGATCGCGAGCATCAATATAGCTCCAGGCATTGCGCTTGCGTGATGGCGGATCAGCAATAAACCCCGGGAACCGTTCATATTCATGGGGTTCAATCACATTGCCGATGCGCAACGCGTAGATATCTCGGCTGTAACGTGCCGCAAAAGCCCGCGCTGTTTGCTCATTGATCTGCTTGGAAAGCCCATAGCTGTCCATGGGATCGATCTCGTAGTCTTCTTCCAGCGGAAATTTTTTGTAGTCCTTGTCGCCTTCGGCAAAGCACACGCCATAGGTCGTCTCGCTCGACGCGATGATGATCTTCTTCACACCCAATTTGCAGGCAGCCTCGATCACATTATAGGTGCTGATCACATTGGTGGAGAACGTCTTGTTATCAGGCTCCAGCATAACCCGAGGGACCGCCGCAAAATGCACCACGGCATCCGGAGCAGACGGCGGCTTGCCATTATCATAACCGCCAAAGCCAAAATGCATCGTCAAGGCGTTGAAAACCTGCCCGCTCTCGGTCAAGTCCGTCACCAAAGTATTCACACCGGGTAACCCCACATCTTTCAGATCGAGGTTCAAAACATCATAGCCCTTGGACTTGAGATGGGCCACCGAATAGCGGCCTGCCTTGCCTGAACCACCGGTAAAAACGATGCGCTTCTTCATAACTTCTCCAAATTAACAATCAGGCCGCAGCTCTTACGCCCCCGCCTAACGCCTGTGCAACCCCAGTCGTTCCAGGGTAAGTCAAAGGCAAGCCGTAAAGGCTGCGCACCGCAAGATAGGCCCACGCCTCCGCCTCGATGGAATCACCATTAAGGCCCACGTCTTCGGCTGAAACCACGCCCGGCAAAACATCGCGCAAGCCCTGCATGATGGCCTGGTTGTGTCGCCCGCCGCCACAAATCACCCACTGAACGGGTGTTGCAGGAAACCAACGTTGTGAAGCAGCAATCGCCTCAACGGTGAACCGCGCCAGGGTCGCAGCGCCGTCCTCAAAATTCAGCGAAGAGAAATCGAGTTTCGAAAAATCATTGCGGTCGAGCGACTTTGGTGGCTTTTGCGCAAAGAACGGATGTGTCATCGCGCGATCCAAAGACAACCCGGCCACCTTGCCCGAAAGTGCAACCCCGCCGCCGACATCGAAATCCAAAGTACGATGCTTCCTCATCCAATCATTGAGCAGCGCATTCCCTGGGCCTGTATCAAACGCCAGCAACTCGCCATCAGTGCCCACGTAAGTCACATTGGAAACACCGCCAATAT
>JBDSTO010000223.1:0-4202 GCA_039928255.1 Aestuariivirga sp.
ATGTGCCTGCCTTGTCGGAAGTCGTACCCCATTTGGAAAAGTACGGACTATATGTAACCGACATCGAAATTCTACGCATGCATTACGCAAAAACCCTGCGCCATTGGCTTGATCGTTTCATGGCCAATCGTGACAAGGTGAAGGCGCTCTATGATGAACGCTTCTGCCGCATGTGGGAGTTTTATCTGGCCGGTTCAGAATGCTCATTCCGCTTCATCGGCATGAACAATTTCCAGATCCAGTTCTGCAAGGACCAGCATGTGCTGCCCTATACGCGCGATTATGTGTTGGCGGCTGAAGAACGCTTGCGGAAACTGGAGCCTGAAAGGCTGGCTTTGCCCAAAGCGAAGTCAATACCGGCCGCAAATAAACCTGCAGCAAAGAAGGTGCCAGCCAAGCGCAAAAAGTAACGCGATCGCTATTTGAAACGGCGGTCCAGCCAATCCCGCGCTTTGAAATAGCTGCCCACGTAGGGCAGGAACCAGGTTGATCCGTTATAAAGCGGATGAGTGGGAAATTCCGGCCTATCAAAAGCGCAGATGCGATTTGAACTGCTGAGCACTTTCCGCGCCGTTTGGTGGCCAAGATAACTCATCATGGCAACACCCGAACCATTGCAGCCGAGCGCATAGTGCAAACCCTCAAACTTGCCCATGTGAGGCAATTCATCAATGGTGAAACCAACATTGCCCGTCCACGAATGGGTAATCTTCACGTCCTGCATTTCGGGGAAGCGATCAACCATGAATTTGTGCAAGAGCGGCGCTGTCTCCATCGGATCCGTAGCCCCAAACTTGGCGCGCCCGCCAAAGATCATCCGCTTTCCGTCAGGCGACAGGCGATAATAGGTGAGAATGCGGCGCGTATCGACGATGGAGCGATTGCGCGGCGACAGGGCTTTGGCCATGCCGGGAGGAAGCTCTTCAGTGGCAATCAGGTAGGAGCCAAGCGGCACAACGCGCCGTTGCAGCTGCGGCGTGGCCTTGCCCGTATAACCATTGGTGGCAATGATAACATTACCCGCTTTCACAACACCGCGCGGCGTCGTTACATTCCAACTATCGTCTGAATTTTGCGACAGGCTTGTCATTTCTGTCCGTGATGCAATCTTCACGCCGGCACCCACGGCCTTGTCGAGCAATCCTTTGAAATAGAGGGCAGGGTGCACATGAGCCACACGGTCAACCACCATGCCGCCGTGATAATAATCCGACCCGATTTCATCCCGCTGTTTTTCGCGGGGCACAATATAGCAATCTGATTGGGCTTCGCGATTGAGCATCGCAACCTTCTTGGCCATGCCGTCAAAATGGCTCTGTGACCAGGCGCCGATGAACTCGCCAGTCTTCTGCCAGCCGCAATCCACTTTTTCCTGCGCGATAAAATTCTCGATATGCGAAAAGGAATCGGCTGCATCATTCAGGAAAGGCTTGGCCTCTTCCTCCGACAATGGCTTTCTGAGATAGCCCTTGCCGACATTAGCGCCGCCCGAAACAATGCCTCCGCTTCGGGTAGAAGCACCAAAGCCAGGCTCACCTGCATCAAGCACCAGAACTTCAATGCCGTTGCGCGCCAATTCTCGCGCCGCCGATAGACCCGCATAGCCCGCTCCAACCACAAGCACAGCCACTTTTTTAGGCAATGGCAGTTCTGGCAAAGCTTGAGGCGCATAGGCCTCCCACCAATAGGGTTTCAACTGGAAATTTGAATGAAAAATCGACACGTCCACCTCTTTTGGAAGAAACCATAGCACCTGACCTAACCTTCTTGCCACCAGCCAGTGATAAGGCTATTCAGCAGCCAGGGGCAGCTTTTGTGGAGGGTAAACTCATGGGTTCTAAATTTATCAAGCGGAGCCTTCTGGCTGTTGCACTTCTCGGGATGACGTCAATTCCGGCCCTTGCACTGAAACTCAATATCGTCGTCGACAAGATCAGCCAGCACATGCACGTGAGCGTTGATGGCGTGAACACCTATGACTGGCTCGTTTCAACCGGCGGTCCCGGCCATGACACGCCATCGGGCACCTACAATATTTTCCGCATGGAAAAAGATCATTTCAGCCAGGAATGGGACAATGCGCCCATGCCCAACTCCATGTTCTTCACGCAAATGGGCCATGCAATTCACGGCAGCTCGCATATTGCCCGTTTGGGAACCCGCGCCTCGCATGGTTGCGTTCGGTTGGCCCCAGAGAATGCGGCTATCCTTTTTGATCTCGTGCAAAAGGCGGGCTACAAGAATTCAGTCGTCACCATCAAGGGTGGGTTGTTTGACTTTGGCAACAAGAACGTGGCCGATGCCAGCAATGACGGCACGACGGTGCGTCACAGTTCATTCCTCCAATGGCTGAACGGCAAATCGCAAAAACCTGCTGCTGTAACGAAAGCGGTGGCGCCTGAACCTGTGATCAAAAAGAAGAAAAAGATCATAAAGCCAGCTGTAGTTGCCACTGCCACCACAGGCTAAGCGCACCTAACCGTTCATCTTGACAAATCGCGGGGGCCATGCGCTTTACCCCGCACATTCACTATTGCCTTGAAGGTCCACCATGACTCACGCCTATCGCAGCCAGACTTGCGGCCAGCTTCGTGCTGAAAACGCCAATACGGACACCAGACTCTCGGGCTGGGTCCACCGCGTGCGTGACCATGGGGGAGTGTTGTTCATCGATCTTCGGGATCATTATGGCATCACCCAAGTGGTGGCCGACCCGGATTCACCTGCTTTCAAGGTCGCGGAGCTTGTGCGGTCCGAATGGGTGATCCGCGTTGATGGCAAGGTGCGTCTGCGTCCGTCGGGGACAGACAACAAGGATATGCCCACAGGTCTTGTCGAGGTCTATGCCACCGAGATTGAAGTGTTGAGCCAGGCCGCCGAATTGCCACTACCCGTCTTTGGTGAGCCGGATTATCCTGAAGACACGCGCCTCAAATACCGGTTCCTCGATCTCCGCCGTGAAACGCTGCACAAGAATATCATGACGCGCACCAAGGTCGTCTCGCACCTGCGCCAGAAGATGAATGGCATCGGCTTCAACGAATTCTCAACGCCCATTCTCACAGCTTCATCGCCCGAAGGTGCGCGAGACTTCCTCGTGCCGAGCCGCATTCACCCTGGCAAGTTCTTCGCCCTGCCGCAGGCTCCACAGCAATATAAGCAGTTGATGATGGTGGCAGGCTTCGACAAATATTTTCAGATCGCGCCTTGCTTCCGTGATGAAGACCCGCGCGCCGATCGCTTGCCGGGCGAGTTCTATCAGCTCGATCTTGAAATGAGCTTCGTCACGCAGGATGATTTGTTTGCGACGATGGAGCCAGTGATCTTGGAACTGTTCAACAGCTTCAAGGGCAACAAGACAGTGCGTCCCACCGTGCCACGCATTCCGCATAGCGAAGCCGTTCGCAAATATGGCTCCGACAAGCCTGATCTTCGCAACCCCATTGAAATGCAGGCTGTCACCGAACATTTTGCAGGTTCGGGCTTCAAAGTGTTTGCTGGCATGATTGCCGCCGACCCCAAAGTCGAAGTGTGGGCCATCCCCGCACCAAAGGGTGGCTCGCGCGCTTTCTGCGACCGTATGAACTCATGGGCGCAAGGCCAAGGCCAGCCAGGCCTTGGTTATGTATTCTGGCGCGAAGGTGAAGAGGGTGGTGCGGGACCCATTGCAAAGAACATTGGCCCGGAACGCACGGAAGCCATCAGAAAGCAGATGGGCCTAGGCGTAGGCGATGCCTGTTTCTTCGTCGCGGGCAAGCCTGAGAAGTTTTATCGCTTTGCAGGCGACGCTCGTACCTTGATCGGCAAAGACCTCAACCTCACCAATGAAAATGAATTCGCCTTTGCTTGGATTGTGGACTTCCCGTTCTATGAATGGAGCGAAGAGGAAAAGCGTGTCGACTTTGCCCATAACCCATTCTCGATGCCGCAAGGCGGCATTGATGCATTGAACGGCAAAGACCCGCTCACCATCAAGGCTTTCCAATACGATATGGTGTGCAACGGCTTCGAGATCGCCTCGGGCTCCATCCGCAACCACTCGCCTGAAACCATGGTCAAGGCGTTTGAACTGACGGGCAAGAGCAAGGCCGAGGTTGAAGAGCAATTCGGCGGCCTCTATCGCGCCTTCCAGTTTGGTGCACCGCCACATGGCGGCATGGCTTTCGGTGTTGACCGGTTGGTGATGTTAATTGTGGGGGCCA
>JBDSTO010000224.1:0-2759 GCA_039928255.1 Aestuariivirga sp.
AAAAAATCAAAGTCAACAATTCACTGCGCGAGACCATTTCCAACGCAATGAGCGGCCTCACACTTTTCAGCCCCGATGCCAAAACGCGCAAGGATGCGGCACTCGCCGTTTTGAAATCTGGCGACACAACTTCCTTGCCCGCACTCGAAAAAGCCATGACGTCTGAGAATGATCCTTCCATTCTCGCACTGATGAAAACTGCAGCGGCTGCCGCCACACTGAAAAGCGACAAACCTGATGACGCCAAGCTGGCAGCCATCGACATTCTCTCCAAGTACACTGACCGCGACACGGCTTCGCTGCTCACATCCTATGCCGCCACCGTTGATGGCCCGTTGAAAGAGCAGGCTCTTGCGGCGTCTGCCAAGATTGAAGCCTCTCTCAATAGCTGGGCTGTGGTGCAGAATGTCTGGTACGGACTATCATTGGCTTCCGTACTACTTCTCGCCGCCATCGGTCTTGCCATCACCTTTGGTGTGATGGGGATCATCAACATGGCGCATGGCGAAATGGTGATGCTGGGCGCCTATACGACCTATGTCACACAACTTCTGTTTCGTGCCTACCTGCCGGGCCTTGCCGATTATGCGCTGATTGCTGCAATTCCCATGGCCTTCCTGGTTTCAGGCGCGATGGGCATTTTGATTGAACGCAGTGTCATTCGCTTTCTCTATGGGCGGCCGCTGGAAACCCTTCTTGCCACCTGGGGCGTTTCCCTCATTCTGCAGCAGGCGGTGCGCAGCATTTTCGGGCCCACCAACAAGGATGTATCCACACCCTCCTGGATGAGTGGTTCGATTGATTTGTCAGGCGGCCTTTCGCTCACCTTGAACCGCATCGCCATTCTGCTTTTTGCGGCGGCTGTCTTTGCGGGCTTGATGGTTCTGATGCGGAAATCTCCCATCGGATTGCAGATGCGCGCCGTCACCCAAAACCGCCCGATGGCCAACGCCATGGGCATTCGTTCGTCGCGCATTGACGCGCTGACCTTTGGTCTGGGTTCCGGCATTGCGGGATTGGCCGGGGTTGCCCTTTCGCAGATCGACAATGTCAGCCCCAATCTTGGCCAGAGTTACATCATCGATTCATTCCTCGTTGTCGTATTCGGCGGCGTTGGCAATCTATGGGGTACGCTGGCTGGTGCCCTCACCCTTGGTGTTGCCAATAAATTTCTGGAGCCGTTTGCCGGTGCCGTGCTGGGCAAGATCATCATTCTGGTTGCCGTCATCCTGTTCATCCAGAAAAAACCACGCGGATTGTTTGCGCTCAAGGGACGCTGGGTGGAAGCATGATCAGCTCTCTCATCATGACGCGGTTTGGCAAGGCGGGTAGCGTGTTCCTCGCAAGCCTGATTGTCGTGGGACTTGCTGTTCCCATCCTCAATCTTTTCACCAGTCCAGATTCTGCCATCCACGTTCCCGATTACATTTTGACGTTGCTGGGCAAATATCTTTGCTATGCGCTTCTTGCGCTCTCAGTTGATCTCGTATGGGGTTTCTGCGGCATCTTGAGCCTTGGCCATGGCGCATTCTTCGCCTTGGGCGGCTATGCCATGGGCATGTATATGATGCGCCAGATCGGTGCCCGCGGTGTTTATGGCAACGCCGACCTTCCCGATTTCATGGTGTTCCTGAACTGGAAAGTGCTGCCGTGGTATTGGCATGGCTTTGAGTTCTTTCCTTTTGCAATTCTCATGGTTGTTCTGGCACCGGGGCTTCTTGCCTTTGTTTTTGGCTGGCTGGCTTTCCGCTCGCGTGTGACGGGTGTGTATCTTTCCATCATCACGCAAGCCATGACTTATGCTCTGCTCCTGGCCTTCTTCCGCAATGACATGGGCTTTGGCGGCAACAATGGTTTGACCGATTTCAAAGACATTCTCGGCCACTCCGTGCAATCACCCAATACACGCGCGGTGCTTTTCATGTTGTCGGCATTGGCACTGGGTCTGTGTTTCATCATTGCGCGGCTGATCACGCATTCAAAATTCGGCAAGATCATCATCAGCATTCGCGATGCTGAATCGCGCACAAGATTCCTCGGTTACCGTGTTGAAAACTACAAGCTGGTGGTGTTCGTTACCTCTGCCATCATGGCAGGTATTGCGGGCGCACTTTATGTGCCGCAAGTCGGCATTATCAATCCGTCGGAATTTTCGCCTGCCAATTCCATTGAGGCGGTGATTTGGACCGCCCTTGGAGGGCGCGGCACATTGTGGGGAGCAGCGCTCGGAGCCATTGTCGTTAATGGTGCCAAGAGCTGGTTCACGGGCGTGCTGCCTGAAGCTTGGCTCTATATGCTTGGCGCGCTGTTCATTCTTGTAACGCTGTTCATGCCCAAGGGCATTGCCGGGCTGTTCGCCGGATGGAAAATGCCCGCCGCCAAGGAACAAAAGACGACACTTCTTCCGGAGGCCGCAGAATGACCACCGAAACCCTGCTCTACCTGGAAAATGTGTCGGTTTCCTTTGATGGGTTCAAGGCCCTCAATGATCTCAATCTCGCGGTTGGCTCTGGGGAAATGCGCGCAGTGATTGGCCCCAACGGGGCCGGCAAAACCACGATGATGGATGTGATTACCGGAAAGACGAGACCCGATGAGGGCCGTGTTGCCTTTCGGAATTACGCCTTGACCAGCATGGACGAGGCGGCAATCGCCAATATTGGTATCGGGCGGAAATTCCAGAAGCCCACGATTTTTGAAAGCCATACGGTTTGGGACAATCTGGAATTGGCGATGAAGGCCAATCGCTCTGCCATTGC